>NZ_JBSFNS010000035.1:0-83143 GCF_053587275.1 Amycolatopsis sp. NPDC003676 | reverse complement strand
CGGGTCGATGGCTGCGTGCTCGAAAGCCTCCCACGCCGTCTCCAGCAGCAACCGCTGCTGCGGATCCATCGCCGCCGCCTCGCGAGGGCCGATGCCGAAGAACTCGGCATCGAATCGGTCGGCGTCGTGCAGGAACCCGCCTTCGCGGGTGTACGAGGTTCCCAGATGGTCGGGATCGGGGTGGTAAAGCCCTTCCAGGTCCCAGCCGCGGCCCTCGGGGAAGGTGCTGACCACGTCGCGCCCGGCGCTCACCAGCGACCAGAAGTCGTCCGGGGAGGCGACCCCGCCGGGCAGGCGGCACGCCATTCCCACGATCGCGATCGGCTCGTGAGCGCGCTCCTCGAGATCCTGGACACGCTGGCGGCTCTCGCGCAGGTCGACCGTCGCCCGCTTCAGGTAGTCCCGCAGTTTCTGCTCGTTGTTCACGTCTGCCTTCCGAGTTCGTTGTCGAGTGCCGCGAAGAGGTCGTCGTCGGTTTCCAGCGCGAGGGCCGCGGAGGCGGAGCTCCCGTCCACCATCCGGAGCAGGCTGCGCAATCGCGCGGCGGTCGTTCCCGCGGAGGCGGCGCCGTCGGGCGTGTCCGGGGCGGCGATAACGGCTTCCAAGGCGTCCAGTGCTTGCTGGACCGGGTCCGGCGTCGAGCCGATCAGCCGGTCCCGGAGATATGCGGCGAGGGCTTCGGTGGTCGGGTGGTCGAACACGAGCGTGCTGGGCAACCGCAGCTCGGTGGCGGCGTTGAGCCGGTTGCGGAGCTCGACCGCGGTGAGCGAGTCGAAGCCGAGGTCCAGCAGGCCGCGCCGGACGTCGATCGTCCGCGGGGCCGGATGGGCCAGCACGAGGCCGACCTGTTCCCTGGCGAAGTCGAGCAGCAGCTGCCGCTGCGCTTCCGCGTCCAGGCCGGCGAGCCTCCGCGCCAGCGGGATCTCCGCCGGAGCGGAGGTCCGCCGGCCGGCTCGGCGTTCGGTGCGCACCAGGCCCCGGTACAGCTCGGGCAGTGCGTCCCCGAGGCTCCGCAGCGCCGCGAGGTCGAGTACCACCGGCGCGAGCACCGGCCGGGTCTCGGCCTCGCCGCCGGCTGGCGGCTTGGGCCCGGCCAGCGCCGCGTCGAAGGCGGCGAGCGCCCGGTCGGCCGGCATCGGCAGGATCCCGTTGCGGGCGAGCCTGGCCCGGCCGGCCCGGTCGAGGTCGCTCGCCATTCCGTCCTGCCACCTGCCCCAGGCGAGGGACACGGCGGGCAGACCCTCGGCGCGCCGGTGTTGGGCGAGCGCGTCCAGGAAAGTGTTGCCGGCGGCGTAGCCCGCCTGTCCGCCGTTGCCGACCAGGCCGGCTACGGAAGAGAAGAGGACGAAGTCCGTCAGCTCCGTTCCAGCGGTCAGCTCGTGCAGATTCCAGGCGGCTTGCACCTTCGGCCGCAAGACCCGGGCGAGGCTCTCCGGGCTCATGGCCGCCAGCGTGGCGTCCTCGACGACCCCGGCCGCGTGCACGACAGCGGTGAGCGGGTGCTCCTCCGGGATCGAGGCGAGCAGCCCGGCCAGCGCGTCGCGGTCGGCCGCGTCGCACGCCGCGACCCGTACGTCCGCGCCGAGTGCCGTCAATTCGGCGACCAGGTCCTCCGCCCCGCCTCCCCGGCTGACGAGCAGGAGGCGCCGGGCGCCGCGGCCGGTCACCAGGTGCCGGGCGACCTGGCCGCCGAGCGCGCCGGTGCCGCCGGTGATCAGCACCGTGTGCTCCGGGTCGAACGCGTCGTCGGCGTCCTGGGTCCGGACCGGGTACGGGACCTTCGCGAGACGGGTCACGCAGGCCCTTCCCTCGCGGAGTTCGAGCTGCGGCCGGGGGTCGGCCAGCGCCGCGGCCAGCAACTCCCGGCTGGCCGGCCGACCGTCGGCGAGCACGTGCTGGAAACGTCCCGGGTGCTCCGACGCGGCGGTCCGCATCAGCCCGGAAAGCGCGCTGTGCGCCAGTTCCCCGGTGCTGACCACAGCGAGCCGCGCTCCGGCCAGCGAGTCGGCGGCGAGCCACTGCCGCAGTACCGCCAGCACCTCCCCCGTCACCTGGCCGCATTCCTGCGGAGCGGCCGGGCGTACCGGAAGGACGACCACGTCGGGCACGGCCGCGCCGTCCGCCGTCGCGGCGGCCACGCTCGCGAGGTCGGCGTAGTGGTCGGCGGCGAATCCGAGGTCGGCCTCTCCGAGGACCGCGATGGTCGGGTCGCCGCCGGCGGGGAGTTCCACATCGGCCCGCTCCACCGCGTACACGTGCTGGTCGCTGGGGCGGGCCAGCGCGGGTCCCTCGGTCAGCGCACGCAAAGCGAGCGATGCGACGGCGGCGACCGGCGCGCCCGTCTCGTCAGCGATGCTGACCGCGACCGTTCCGTCCGAACCGGGTGACAGCTTGACCCGCAGGGTGTCTGTCCGAGGCCTGGCCAGCTGAACGCCGCCGAAGGAGAAGGGCAGCCGGAGTTCGGCCCGCTCCTCCAGGAGCAATGTGTGCAGCGCGGCGTCGAACAGTGCCGGGTGCAAGGCGAATCCGTCAGTGTCGACGGGCAGCCGTACCTCGGCGTAGAGGTCCTCGCCCGAGCGCCATGCCGCCTGGAGGCCCTGGAAGGCCGGCCCGTAGCCGTAGCCCTGGTCTGCCAGGCGGTCGTACAGGTCCTCGACCGGCTGGGTTTCGGCGCCGGCCGGCGGCCAGGACGCGAGGCCGGGCTCGGGGCCAACGTGAACTGCGGCCATCACGGTTCCGGCGGCGTGCCGGTTCCAGACGTCGCCATCCTGGTCCCCGCGCGAATGGACGGCGACGGGCCTGCGGCCGTCCCCGTCGGGTTCGCCGACTGTGATCTGGAGCTGGAGCGCACCTTCGTCGGGAAGGACCAGCGGTGCCTGGAGGACCAGTTCTTCCAAGCGCTCGCAGCCGAGTGCGGCACCTGCGTGGAGCGCGAGCTCCACCAAGACTGTGCCCGGGACCAGCAGGGTCCCGCCGATGGCATGGTCGGCGAGCCAGGAGTGGCTGCGGGCCGAAATCCGGCCGGTGAACAGCACCCCGTCGGAGTCGGCCAGCGGTACCGCGGCCCCGAGCAGCGGGTGCCGCGCGGAGTCGAGTCCGGCCGAAGCGATGCCGCCGCCAGGCCCGTCCGCGAGCCAGTAGCGCTGGCGCTGGAAGGGGTAGGTCGGCAGGTCCGCGGCCGGCCCGGCGTTCTCGCCGAACAGCGCGCGCCAGTCCACCGGCACGCCCCGTACGTGGGCGTGGGCCAGGGCAGTGACGGCGGTGTGCGGCTCATCGCGTCCGCCGCGCAGCACCGGGACCAGCAGCGATCCCGCGTCGAGGAAGTCCTGCCCCATCGCGCTGAGCACGCCGTCCGGGCCGAGTTCCAAGAAGGTCCGTACGCCAGCGGCTTCCAGGCCACGGGCCGCGTCCAGGAACCGCACGGGCTGGCGGACGTGCCGGACCCAGTACTCGGGCGTGGTCAGGTCCTCGGCGCCGGCAGGCTGTCCGGTCAAGGTGGAAACGATCGGGATGGCGGGTGCGGAGAACGTGAGTCCCTTCGCGACCGTTTCGAATTCGTCCAGCATCGCGTCCATGCGCGGCGAGTGGAAGGCGTGGCTCACGCGCAGTCGCTTGGTCTTGCGCCCCCGTGCGGAGAGTTCGGCTCCGACGGCCTCGACGGCCTCCGCGTCGCCGGAGAGGACCACGGAAGCGGGGCCGTTGACGGCGGCGATGCCCAGCAGGTCCTCCCGTTCGGCGAGCAGCGGCAGGACCTCTTGCTCCTCCGCCTGCACGGCGAGCATCGCGCCGCCGCCGGGCAGTGCCTGCATCAGCCGGCCGCGGGCCGCGACGAGCTGCGCCGCGTCGGCCAGCGAGAGGACGCCGGCGACCTGCGCGGCGGCCAGCTCGCCGATGGAATGGCCCGCGAGGAAGTCCGGCCGGACGCCCCAGCTTTCGAGGAGCCGGAAGAGCGCGACCTCGGTGGCGAACAGCGCGGCCTGCGCGAAGCCAGTCTGGTCCAGCAGCGCCGGGTCCTCGCCGAAGAGGACGTCGAGCAGCGGCGTTTCCAGCCACCGGTCGAGCTGTTCGCACGCGGCGTCCAGCGCCTCGGAGTAGGCGGGGAAGGCGGTATACAGCTCCCGGCCCATGCCGAGTCGCTGGCTGCCCTGCCCGGTGAAGAGGAACGCGGTGCGGCCTTCCACCGGGGTGCCCCGCACGGTCAATGCCGCGAGTCCGTCGACCGCTTCGGTGGCGGTGGCGGCCACGACGGCGGCGCGATGCGGCAGTGCGGCCCGGCCGAGGGCCAAGGTTCGGCCCATTGACGCCAGGTCCGGCTGTCCGGTGCCGACGAGGGCCGCGGCCACCCGGTCGGCCTGCGCGCGCAAGGCCGGGTCGTTGTGCGCGGACAGCAGCAGCGGCACGACCGGCATCGGCTCGGCCGGCGGCGCCGTCGCCTCGGCCGGCGGCTGCTCCACGATGAGGTGGGCGTTGGTGCCGCTGATGCCGAAGGAGGACACGCCTGCCCGGCGCGGCCGGCCGGACTCGGGCCACGGCACCGCCTCGGTCAGCAGTTCCACCTGCCCGGCGGACCAGTCCACGTGCGGGCTGGGCTCGTCGATGTGGAGGCTCTTGGGAACCACTCCGTGCCGCATCGCCATGACCATCTTGATGACCCCGGCCACGCCGGCGGCCGCCTGGGAGTGCCCGATGTTGGACTTCAGGGAGCCCATCAGCAGGGGCGCCGGGCGCTCCTGCCCGTAGGCGGCGATGACCGCCTTGGCCTCGATGGGGTCGCCCAGCGTGGTGCCGGTGCCGTGGGCCTCCAGCGCGTCGACGTCCGCGGCGGTCAGGCCCGCGTTGGCCAGGGCTTGGCGGATCACCCGCTCCTGGGACGGGCCGTTGGGGGCGGTGAGGCCGTTGCTCGCGCCGTCCTGGTTGACGGCGGTTCCGCGGATCACGCCGAGGACCCGGCGGCCGTTGCGCCGGGCGTCGGAGAGCCGCTCCAGCAGGAGGATTCCGGCGCCTTCGGCCCAGGCCGCGCCGTCCGCCTGCCCGGCGAAGGACTTGCACCGGCCGTCCGGAGCCAGCCCGCGCTGCCTGCTGAACTCGACGAACAGGGTGGGCGCGGCCAGTACAGTCACCCCGCCCGCCAGTGCCAGCCCGCATTCGCCGTTCCGCAGCGCCTGCGCGGCGAGATGGATGGAGACGAGCGAGGAGGAGCAGGCGGTGTCGACGGTGATCGCCGGTCCCTGCAGGCCGAACGTGTAGGCCACGCGACCGGAGGCGACGCTGACCGTGCTGCCGACCGCCAGGTAGCCCTCCAAGGCTTCGGGGGCGTCCTTCAGACGGGCCGCGTAGTCGTTGGCCATGACGCCGGCGAAAACGCCGGTCTGGCTGCCCTGGAGAGAAGTCGGGTCGATGCCCGCGCGTTCGAAGGCCTCCCAGCAGATTTCCAGCAGCAGGCGCTGCTGCGGGTCGATGGCGGTGGCCTCCCGGGGGCTCACCCCGAACAGCTCCGGGTCGAATTCCGGGGCGTCGTAGAGGAATCCGCCGTGCCGGGTATAGGAAGTGCCGGGGTGGTCGGGGTCCGTGCCGTACAGGCTGTCCAGGTCCCAGCCGCGATCGTCCGGGAACGGGCCGATGGCGTCCCGCTCGTCGGACAGCAGCGCCCACAACTCCTCCGGAGAGCTGACCTCGCCCGGATAGCGGCAGGCCATCGCGACGATCGCGATCGGCTCGTCGACGGCTGCGGCGACCGGTTCGGTCACCGCCGCCGCGGCGGCCGAGCCGAGCAGTTCGGTTCGCAGGAAACCGGCCAGCTCGGCCGTGTTCGGGTAGTCGAACACCAGGGTCGCGGGCAGCTTCAGACCGGCGGCCGCGTTCAGCCGGTTGCGCAGTTCCACTGCCTTGAGCGAGTCGAAGCCCAGTTCGGTGAAGGCCCGGTCGAGCGCCACCTGACTGGCATCGGTGTGCCCCAGCACTGAGGCCACCGCACCGCGGACCAGTTCCAGCACGGTGTGCTCCTGGTCTGCGGAGGCCAGGAGCGCCAGGCGTTCCCGGAGGGAGTTCCCGCCCGCCTGTTCCCCGGCGGCGGCGCGCCGGGCCGGGCGCACCAGGCTGTGAAAGAGCCCGGGCAGGGCGCCGCTCTCGCTCCGTGCCCGCAATGCCGGGTAGTCCAGCAGCGCCGGAACGAGCACCGGCTGACCGGTCGAGAGAGCCGCGTCGAACAGCGCCAGCCCCTCCGCAGTGCCGATGGGCGCGATGCCGCCCCGGGACATGCGGGCGAGGTCGGCATCGGTCAGGTGGCCGGTCATCCCGCTGCCCTCGGCCCACAAGCCCCAGGCCAACGACGTGCCCGGCAAGCCGTGGGCTTGGCGGTGGTGCGCGAGGGCGTCGAGATAGGCGTTGGCCGCGGCGTAGTTGGCCTGTCCTGGCGTGCCGGCCGTTCCGGCCAGCGAGGAGAACAGGACGAACGCGTCCAGTTCCAGCCCGGCCGTCAGCTCGTGCAGGTTCCAGGCGGAATCGACCTTGGGGCGCAGCACGGTGTCGAGCTGCTCGGGCGTGAGGGCGTGGAGCGTGCCGTCGTCGAGGACGCCAGCGGTGTGGAGGACGGCGGTCAGCGGGTGCGCCGAGGGGATCGCGTCCAGCATCGCGGCGACCGCCGAGCGTTCGGCCGTGTCACAGGCGACCACGGACACATCGGCGCCACGGGCCGTCAGTTCGGCTTCCAGCTCCGGCATGCCCGCCGCGTCCCGGCCGCGGCGGCTCGCCAGCAGCAGGTGCCGCACGCCGTGTTCGGCGACGAGGTGGCGAGCGAACAGCTGGCCCAGGGTGCCGGTGGCGCCGGTGATGAGCACGGTGCCCCCGGGGTTCAGGGCGGGCACTGCGTCGCCCGTCGCGGGCGCTTTGACCATCCGCGGTACGAGGAGCGCTCCGTCGCGCAGGCTCGCCTGCGCGTCCGGCACGGCCAGCGCACGGGCGAGATCGGCTTCGGAGAGGTCCCAGTCCGTCAAGTCCAGCAGGCCGAACCGGTCGGGGTTCTCGGTCATCGCGGTACGCACCAACCCCCAGACGGGGGCCGAGCCGAGTCCGGCCTCGGTGCGGGCGGTGGTCGCGTCGCGGGTTGCGAAGACCAGGCGCGACTCGGCGAATCGCGCCTCGGCGAGCCATTCCTGAGCCAGCCGCAGGGCCCCGTGCGCCGCGGCGCCGGGACCGTCGTCGCCGGAGACGGGGATCACGACGAGCGGCGGGGTCCCGACAATGCCGGCGAGGTCCGAGCAGCTGCCCAGCGGAGCGGGCAACCCGCGGCCGGTCTCGTCGAGGACGGCCCATCCGGCGGCCGGGGCCGCCTCCGGCGCGGTCGTCCATTCCACCTGGAGCAGCGGCTGGCGGGGCGTGCCCGAGCCGGCCAGCTGCGCGGGGTCCGCGGCCCGCAGGCTGAGCGTCTGCACCGACGCGATCGGCGCACCGCTCGCGTCGGCGAGGGAAAGGGCGGCGCCCGAGCCTTCCGGGGTGATCCGCACCCGCAGCACGCTGGCGTTCACCGCGTGCAGCCGGACGCCGGTCCAGACGAACGGCAGCACCAAGCGGCCGTCTTCCGCGAGCGCCAGCGGGTGCAGAGCGGCGTCGAGAAGAGCCGGGTGGATCCCGAACTCGCCCGGCGGGACGTCCTTCGGGAGCGCGACCTCGGCGTACATCTCCCGGCCGGCGCGCCACAGCGCCCGCAGGCCCCGGAAGGCCGGTCCGTACTGGAAACCCCGCTCGGCGAGCGTGTCGTACGCCGCCGTCAGGTCGACCGGCTCGGCACCGGCCGGGGGCCAGGCGGTACCAGTCGGTGCTCCCGGCGATCCTTCCGCGCGGCCCAGTACGCCGTTGGCGTGCAGGGTCCACGGGCGGATCGCGGCGTCGCCGGGTTCCGGCTCCGGGCGGGAGTGGACCGAGAGCGCACGCCGCCCTTCCTCGTCCGGAGCGCCGACCACGAGCTGGAGCTGCACTCCGCCGCCGCCGGCCAGCACCAGCGGCGCCTGGAGGGTCAGCTCGTCGACCTGGTCGAGGCCCGCGTGGTCGGCTGCCCGGACGGCGAGGTCCACGAAGGCGGTACCGGGGAGCAGCACGGTGCCGGCCACGGCGTGGTCCGCCAGCCAGGGCTGCGTGGTCAGGCTGATCCGGCCGCTCAGGACCAGCTTGTCCTCGTCGGCCGTCCAGAGCGCGGCGCCGATGAGCGGATGCCGCTCGGCGGCCATGCCGAGCCCGCCCGCGTCCCCGGCCGGCGCGGGGCCCTCCAGCCAGTGGCGGCGGCGCTGGAAGGGGTAGGTCGGCAGGTCGACGGCCGCGCCGGGTCCGCCGGCCACGGCAGCCCAGTCGAGCCGGACGCCCGAGACGTGGGCTTGCGCCGCGGAGGCGAGGAAATCGTCGAGCCCGCCCTCGTCACGGTGGAGCGAGGGCACGGTGACGGCGCTGTCGTACGGCGTGTCGTCGATCGTCTCCTGGAGTGCGACGGTCAGCACCGGGTGGGCGCTGGCCTCGATGAAGAAGCGGTGGCCCTCGTCGAGCAGGGTCCGGGTGGCTTCCTCCAGCTGGACGGTCTGGCGGAGGTTGCGGAACCAGTACGAGCCGTCGAGCTCCGTGCCGTCGAGCGGCCGCCCGGTGACGGTGGAGAGGAAGGGCACCGTGACGGCGCGCGGGGTGATCGAGGACAGGGCGTCGATCAGTTCGTCGCGCAGGCTTTCGACGTGCGCGGAGTGGGAGGCGTAGTCGACCGGGACGCGCTTGGCGCGCACATTGTTGTGTTTGCAGTAGGCGACCATCTCCTCGAGAGCGGCCACCTCGCCGGCGACCACCACGGAACGCGGGCTGTTGTGCGCGGCGAGATCGATGGCGCCGTCCCAACGAGAGACGAGCTCGCGGACCTCGTCGGCGGGCAGGGCCACCGAGACCATCCCGCCGGTGCCGGCCAGCTTCGCGATCGCCTGGCTGCGCAACGCCACGACCTTCGCCGCGTCGTCCAGCGACAACGCCTCCGACACCGCGGCCGCCGCGATTTCCCCTTGCGAGTGGCCGATCACCGCGTCCGGCTCGACGCCCGTCGAACGCCACAACGCGGCGAGGGAAACCATCACCGCCCACAGTGCCGGCTGCACCACGTCCACCCGATCGAGACCGGGAGCTCCCTCCGCGCCGCGCAGGACGTCCAGCAGCGACCAGTCCGCGAACGGAGCCAACGCCCGCTCGCACTCCGCCAGCCGCTCGGCGAACACCGGGGAGGAGTCGAAGAGTCCCAGGGCCATGCCCTGCCATTGCGAACCTTGCCCCGGGAAGACGAACACCGTCTTGCCCGAGCCGGCGACCGCGCCCCGCAGCAGGTTCGCCGCGGAGCCGTCCGAGGCCAACGCCTCGAGACCCGCGAGCAGCTCGTCCCGGCCGGCGCCCGAAATCGCCGCCCGGAAGGGAAGGTGCGGGACGCGGGTGGCGAGAGCCGAAGCCACTCGCGCCGCATCGGCGTCCGCCGAGGCCAGCAGCTCCCGGACCTGGCCGGCGCGCGCCGCCAAGGCCGCTTCGCTCTTCGCTGAGATCATCAGCGGCAGCCCCGCCGCCACCGGTTCGCGGGCCACCACCGGCTCCGGGCCCTGCTCGAGGATCACGTGCGCGTTCGTGCCGCTGATGCCGAAGGAAGAGACGGCCGCGCGACGCGGACGCGCCGCCTCCGGCCATGCCTGATGCTCGGTGACCAGCTCCACCGCGCCTGCCGACCAGTCGACGTGCGGCGTCGGCTCGTCGACGTGCAGCGTCGCCGGAAGCTCCCCGTTGCGCATCGCCATCAGCATTTTGATGATGCCCGCGACACCCGCGGCGGCCTGCGTGTGCCCGATGTTCGACTTGACCGAGCCGAGGCGCAGCGGCTCTTCGCGGTCCTGGCCGTAGGCGGCCAGCAGCGCGTTGGCCTCGATCGGGTCGCCGAGCCGGGTGCCGGTGCCGTGCGCTTCGACGGCGTCCACCTCGTGCGGAGCGAGGCGGGCGTTGGCGAGGGCCTGGCGGATGACCCGTTCCTGCGAGGGCCCGTTGGGGGCGGTGAGGCCGTTGCTCGCACCGTCCTGGTTGACCGCGGAACCGCGGATCACCCCGAGGATGTCGTGCCCGAGCCGCTGCGCGTCCGACAGGCGTTCCAGCACCACGATGCCCGCGCCCTCGGCCCAGCCCGTACCGTCCGCCGAAGCCGCGAACGACTTGCAGGTCCCGTCGGGCGACAGACCGAGCTGACGCGAGAACTCGACGAAGGTCGTCGGCGTGGACATCACGGTGACCCCGCCGGCGAGCGCCATCGAGCATTCGCCTTGGCGCAGCGCCTGAGCGGCCAGGTGCACCGCGACCAGCGAGGAGGAACACGCCGTGTCGAGCGTGACCGCCGGCCCTTCGAGACCGAACGTGTAAGCCACCCGCCCCGACAGGACGCTGCTGATCGTGCCCGTCAGCAGGTGCCCCTCGAAGCCGTCCGGCGCGCTCCCCAACCGCGCCCCGTAGTCGTTGTACATCACCCCCGCGTAGACCCCGGTCGAGGAACCGCGCAGCGAGCCGGGGTCGATTCCCCCGCGCTCCAGCGCCTCCCACACGACCTCCAGCAGCACCCGCTGCTGCGGGTCGGTCGCGATCGCCTCGCGCGGGCTCAGCCCGAAGAACTCGGCATCGAACTCCGCGGCCTCGTAAAGGAATCCGCCCTTGCGCGTGTACGACGTGCCGATTTTCCCGGGGTCCGGGTCGTAGAGGCGTTCCACGTCCCAGCCGCGGTCGGCGGGGAACTCGCCGATCGCGTCCCGGCCTTCCGCCACGAGCCGCCACAGGTCCTCCGGCGAGGAGACCCCGCCCGGGTAGCGGCAGCCCATGCCGACCACGGCGATCGGCTCGTCCGAGCCCAGGGCGTGCGCGGCCGCCAGCGGGACGGCGGCCGTTCCGGTCGCTTCGAGCCGGTCCAGCAGGAAGTCCGCCACCGCCTGGGGCGACGGGTGGTCGAACACGAGGGTGGTGGGCAGTCGCAGGCCGGTCGCCGAGTTGAGCAGGTTGCGCAATTCGACGCCGGTGAGGGAATCGAAGCCGATCTCCTTGAAGGCATCGGCCGGGTCGATGTCGGCGTTCGCCCCGTGCCCGAGAACCAGGCCCACGGTCTCCCGCACGGTCTGGAGCACAGCCCGAGCGCGCTCCGGGGCGGGCAGCGCGATCAGCCGCTGGCCCCACGACGACCCGGCGCCGGCCGCCTGCCTGCGGCGGACGCGAACCAGGCCGGTGAACAGTCCGGGCAGCGCGTTCTCCTCGGCACGGGCGCGCAGGGCGCCGAGGTCGAGTTCGGCGGGGACCAGCAGCGGTTCCGCCGAGGCGAACGCCGCGTCGAACAGATCGAGACCGAGTTCCGGGGTCAGCGGGACGATTCCGCTCCGCTTCCACCGCGCGACGTCGGCGTCGGCAAGGGTGCCTGCCATGCCGTCGACACCGGCCCACAGGCTCCACGCGAGGGACACGGCGGGCAGGTTCCGGGAGCGGCGATGCTGCGCGAGGGCATCGAGGAACGTGTTCGCGGCCGCGTAGTTGGCCTGGCCGGCATTCCCGATGAGCCCCGAGACGGACGAGAACAGGACGAACGAGGCGAGACTGAGGGACTCGGTGAGGCGGTGGAGATTCCAGGCCGCGTCCGCCTTCGGGCGCATCACCCGCTCCAGCTGATCAGGCGACAGCGACGCGACCGTCGCATCGTCCAAGACACCCGCGGCATGCACCACGGCGGTCAGCGGACGCTCGGCCGGAACCTCGGCCAGCAAGCCTGCCAGCGCGTCGAAGTCCGCCACGTCGCACGCCGCCGCCCGGGCCCGCGCACCCAGCTCCGCCAGTTCCGCCACGAACTCGGCGGCATCAGGAGTCTCGTTGCCACGACGCGACACCAGCAGCAGGTGCCGCGCGCCGTGATGCGTCGCCAGCCGACGCGCCACCAACCGGCCCAACGTTCCCAGAGCACCGGTCACCAGGACCGTGCCCTCCGGATCCAGCCCCTCCGCCACACCTGCCACGGCGTCCGCCGCGCGCGCCAGCCTCGGCACGAACAACTCACCGCCCCGCACCGCGACCTCGGGCTCGCCCGAGGCCAGCACCGCCGGCAGCGACTCCGCCCCGTCGTCGTCCAGGTGGGCCAGGACCAGCCTGCCCGGGTTCTCGGACTGGGCCGTGCGGATCAGGCCCGCGAGCGCGGCCGTGTGCAGCGCGCCGTCCCGCAGGGCGACGACCAGGCGGCTTTCGGCGAATTGCGGGGCGGTCAGCCACTCCTGCACCGCCTCAAGACCGCGCGCCGCCGTCGCGTGGGTCCGGGGAAGCACCTCGGCCGACGGGTCAGCCGAGAGTTCTTGACCGTTCAGCACTACGAACTCCGGAGCCGGAAGGCCCGCGTCGACAGCGGCGCGCAGCTCGCCGAGGTCCGCGTGCGATCCCTTGCCGCCGACCCGGACCCACCGCTGCTCGTCGACCGGCCCGGCCGCGGGCACGGCCTCCCACGCCACCCGGTACAGGGATTCCGCGGCCCGGCCCGCTGGTGCGAGCTGATCGCGGCTGATCGGCCGCAGCGAGACCGCCTCGAACGTCGCCACCGGCGCGCCGGCCCCGTCCGCGACGGCGAGACGCGCGGTGTCCTGGCCAGTATGAGTCCAGCGGACCCGCAGCACCGTGGCGCCGACCGCGTGCACAGCGAAGCCCGAGAACGAGAACGGCAGGTGGATCTTGCTTTCGTCCTGCGTCGCTTCGAGCACGAGGATCAGCGGGTGCAGCGCGGCGTCGAGGAGTGCGGGGTGCACGCCGAACCGTCCGGCTTCGCCGCGCAGCTGATCGGGCAGCACGACTTCGGCGAACAGGTCGTCTCCGGCACGCCAGGCCGCGCGGAGACCGGAGAAGGCCGGCCCGTACCCGTAACCGAGATCGGCGAGGCGGTCGTAGACGCCCTCCAGCGGGATGGCGACGCCGTCGGCCGGGGGCCACTGCTCCAGGGAAACCCCTGCCGCGGCGGCCACGGGGGCGAGCAGGCCGGCCGCGTGCGCGGTCCACTGCTCTTCGCCGGTCCTCGAGTACACCGTGAACCGGCGTTCGCCGTGCTTGTCGCCCCGATCGACGGTCAGCCGGATCGAGACTGCCGCGCTGCCGGTCAGCATGAGGGGCGCGTGGAGAGTGAGCTCCTCGACGGCGGCGTATCCGAGCCGGTCGGCGGCATGACCCGCCAGCTCGAGGAACACCGTAGCCGGAACCAGGACCGCCCCGCCGATCGCGTGATCGGCCAGCCACGGATGCGTCGGCAACGACACCGCCCCGGAGAACTGCACGGCGTCCCCGTCCGGCTCCGCGATCACCGCGGCCAGCAGCGGGTGGTCCACCGCCGTCAAGCCCAGCGATCCCGCATCACCGGAACGCGGGGCGTTCAGCCAAAACCGCTCGCGCTGGAACGCGTACGTCGGCAGCTCCACCACGCCGGAACCCGGCAGGAATCCCGCCCAGTCCACGTCTATGCCGTGTGCGTGCACCGCGCCCAAGGCGGCGAGGAGGGAACGCTTCTCGGCACGGTCTTTGCGCAGCACCGGAACTACGCAGGTGCCCTCGGTGTCAGCCAGGCACTCGTTCGTCAGCCCCGCAAGCGTCCCGTCGGGCCCCAGCTCCACGAACGCCGTCACGCCAAGGCCGGCGAGCGTGGCGATCCCGTCGGCGAAGCGGACCGCCGAACGGGCCTGAACAGCCCAGTACTCGGCAGTGAACGCCTCCATCACCTCGCCGGTGACATTCGAAACGACCGGGATCCGGGGAGCCGAATAGGTCAGAGTCCGGGCGACTTCGGTGAGCTCCGCCAGCATCCCGTCCAGGTGCGCGGAATGGAAAGCATGGCTCACTCGCAGCCGCGTCGCCTTCACGCCCTCTTCGCGAGCCAGCTCGAGAACTTCGAGCACTGCCGCCTCGTCGCCCGAAATCACTGTGGCGGCAGGGCTGTTGGACCCGGCCACGTCCACCCCGGACCGTCCCGCGAGCCATCCGGAAACGCGCGCTTCACCCGCGTTCAGGGCGACCATTGCCCCGCCCTCGGCGACGCCGTCCATCAGACGCGCCCGTGCACACACCAGACGCGCGGCGTCCGCGAGAGACAGCACGCCCGCCACATGGGCCGCCGCCAGTTCACCGACCGAATGACCCACCAGGTAATCCGGGGTCACGCCGTAATGGGAAAGCAAGCGGAAAAGGGCCACCTCGATCGCGAACAACGCCGGCTGAGTGAACACCGTGCGCTGAAGCAGCTCCGGCTCGCCCTCGATCACCTCGGCGAGCGACCGGTCCAAGTGGACATCCAACGCCTCGGCAACTTCGTCGAGCGCGGCCGCGAACACCGGCTCCGCTGCGTACAGCGCTCGGCCCATGCCCACTCGCTGACTGCCCTGCCCGGAGAACAGGAACGCGACCGAACCCGCCGAGACAACCCTGCCCGGGGTCAGCGTCCGCAGCGCGTGCAGGAACTCCTCGCGGGTCTCCCCCACGAGCACCGCGCGGTGCTCGAAACGAGCACGCGATACGGCCAGCGAGCGGCCGACGGCGACGACGTCCGCCTCCGGCCGCTCCTCCAGGAACGACACCAGCAGTTCCGCCTGCCCCGCCAGCGCGGCCTCCGATTTCGCCGACACCACCCACGGCACGGGACCCGGCGCCGACCGCTCCGCCACCGGAGCTTCGATCTCCGCGACCTGCTCGACGATGAGGTGTGCGTTGGTGCCGCTGATGCCGAAGGACGAGATGCCCGCCCGGCGCGGGCGGCCGGCCTCAGGCCATTCCCGGGCCCGCGTCAGGAGTTCCACCGAGCCGGCCGACCAATCGACGTGCGAGGTCGGCTCGTCCGCGTGCAACGTCGCGGGGAGACGCCCGTTGCGCATGGCCACGACCATCTTGATCACGCCCGCGACGCCCGCCGCGGCCTGCGTATGGCCGATGTTCGACTTGAGCGAGCCGAGTCGAAGCGGCTCTTCGCGGTCCTGGCCGTAGGCGGCCAGCAGCGCCTGCGCCTCGATCGGGTCGCCGAGCTTCGTGCCCGTGCCGTGCGCCTCCACCGCGTCCACTTCGGACGCCGACAGGCGGGCGTTCGCCAGCGCGGCCCGGATGACCCGCTCCTGGGACGGGCCGTTCGGCGCGGTCAGGCCGTTGCTGGCGCCGTCCTGGTTCACCGCGGAGCCGCGGATCACCGCGAGCACCCGATGCCCGTTGCGCTCCGCCTCCGACAACCGCTCCAGCACCAGCAGCCCCGCGCCCTCGGCCCACCCGGTGCCGTCCGCCGACGCGGAGAACGCCTTGCACCGGCCGTCGGGGGACAACCCGCGCTGGCGGGCGAACTCGACGAACATGCCCGGGGCGGACATCACCGTCACCCCGCCGGCGAGGGCCATCGAGCACTCGCCCTCGCGCAGCGACTGCGCGGCCAGGTGCAGCGCGACCAGCGAGGACGAGCACGCGGTGTCGACCGTGACCGCCGGGCCCTCCAAGCCGAACGTGTAGGCCACCCGGCCCGACGCGACGCTGGCGGTGTTGCCCGTCAGCAGGTAGCCGTCGTGCCCGCCGGACGCCTCGCTCAGCCGCGGCCCGTACTCCTGCCCCGTCGCGCCGACGTACACGCCGGTGCGGGTGCCCCGCAACGCCGTCGCGTCGATGCCCGCCTGTTCGAAGGCCTCCCACGCCGTCTCCAGCAGCAACCGCTGCTGCGGATCCATCGCCGCCGCCTCGCGAGGACTGATCCCGAAGAACTCGGCATCGAACCGGTCCGCGTCGTACAGGAACCCGCCGCCCGCGGCGTAGGTCGTGCCCGCCCGGTCCGGATCGGCGGCGAAGAGCGCATCGAGGTCCCAGCCCCGGCCGGCCGGGAACTCGCCGATCGCGTCGACCTCGCCGCTGACCACGCGCCACAGGTCCTCCGGCGAAGCGACCCCGCCCGGCAGCCGGCACGCCATGCCCACGATCGCGATCGGCTCGTCGAGGGCCGTCGCCTCGTGCCCCTCGTCGTCCTGGAGCCGGTCCGAGCCGCCGAGGTGTTCGGCGAGCCTCGCTGGGGTCGGGTAGTTGAAGAGAAGGCCGGAGGGCAGCGAAAGCCCGGTGGCCCTCTGCAGCGCGTTCCGGAGCTCGACGGCCGAGAGGGAGTCGAAGCCCAGGTCCTTGAACGTCGTGTCGGCGTCCACGTCGCGGGCCGAACCGTGGCCGAGCACGGCGGCCACGTGCGCACGGACCAGCTCCAGCTCGTCGCCTCGAGGGGCGGGCCGCTCCGGGCGGCCCCGCACCGCCCGCCCGGTCCGGGGCCGCACCGGTTCGATCGCCGAACCCTCCAGCCAGAAGGGTTGGCGTTGGAAGGCATACGTGGGCAGGTCCACCACACCCGAAGCCGGAAGGAACCGCTCCCAGTCCACGCCGCAGCCGCGGACGTGCGCCGCGGCCAAAGCGGTTACCAGAGAACGGGTTTCCGGAACGCCCTTTCGCAGCACCGGAACAACCAGCGCGTTCTCGACGTCCGCCAAGCATTCGCCCGCGAGCCCCGCCAGCGTCGCATCGGGCCCGAGTTCCACGAAAACCGCGACGCCCAGTCCGGCCAGCGTCGTGACGCCGTCGGCGAACCGCACCGCCGCCCGGGCCTGTCCGGCCCAGTATTCCGGCGTGAACTCCTCGATCAGCTCGCCGGTCGCGTTCGACACCACCGGAATCCGCGGAGCCGAATGCGTCAGCCCGCGGGCGACCTCGGTGAGCTCCTCCAGCATCCCGTCCAGATGCGCGGAGTGGAAAGCGTGGCTCACTTTCAGGCGAGTCGCCTTCACCCCCTCGGCACGAGCCAGGTCCAGCACTTCCAGCACCGCGGCCTCGTCACCCGAGATCACCGTGCTTGCCGGACTGTTGATTCCCGCGACGTCCACCCCAGAACGACCCTCGAGCCAGCCCGAGACCCGGCGTTCGCCTGCGTTCACGGCGACCATCGCCCCGCCTGCGGGAACCCCGTCCATCAACCGGGCCCGCGCGCACACGAGACGGGCCGCGTCCTCGAGCGACAAGACACCCGACACATGAGCCGCGACCAGCTCGCCCACCGAATGACCCACCAGATAATCCGGCGTCACCCCGTAGTGCGTCATCAGGCGGAACAGGGCGACCTCGACCGCGAACAGCGCCGGCTGGGTGAACAACGTCCGCTCCAGCAGCTCCGGATCGCCCGCGATCACCGTCGCGAGGGGACGATCCAGGTGGCCGTCAAGAGCCGCGGCGACCTCGTCGAAAGCAGCCGCGAACACCGGCTCGCTTTCGTACAGCTCACGCCCCATGCCGACGCGCTGGCTTCCCTGCCCGGAGAACAGGAACGCCACCGCGTCGTCCGGTGCCACCCGGCCCGACACCACACCGGCCGAGGGCCGGTCCTCGGCCAACGCCCGGACACCGGCGAGAAGGTCTTCACGGGTCGTTCCGGCGACCACCGCGCGGTGATCGAACCTAGTGCGCGACACCACCAGCGACCGGGCCACCGCCGCGACATCCAGCTCAGGGCGCTCCTCCAGGAACGACGCCAGCCGGGCCGCCTGACCGGCCACGGCCTCGGCCGACCTGCCGGACACCACCCACGGCACGACGCCCGCGCCGGACTCGGCACCCGGCGGCTCCGCTGCCGCCGCCTGCTCGACGCGCCAGTCGGAGAGCACGACGTGGCAGTTCGTCCCGCCCATGCCGAACGAGCTGACGCCCGCGTAGAGCGGCTCGTCCGGTCGCGGCCACGGCTCGAGCCGCTGCTGCACGGCGAGCTTAAGCTCGTCGAACGGGATATCCGGGTTGGGGGTTTCGAAGTTCAGGCTCGGCACGAGTTCGCGGTGGCTGACGCACAGCGCCGCCTTGAGCAAGCCCACGATGCCCGCCGCGCCCTCGAGATGCCCGACATTGGTCTTCACCGAACCGACCCGCAGCTCGGCCCCGTCCAGGCGGCCGTCGCCGAGCACCGCGCCCAGCGCGGCCGCTTCGACCGGGTCGCCCAGCCTGGTGCCCGTGCCGTGCAGTTCGACGTACTGCACCTGGTCCGAGGACACCTCGGCCCGCTCGTACGCCTGACGCAGCACGTCCTGCTGGCCGGCTGGACTCGGCACGGTGAGACCTTCGGTCGTGCCGTCGTTGTTCATCGCGCTGCCGTGCAGCACGCAGTAGATCGGGTCGCCGTCCGCCACAGCCGCCCGCAGCGGCTTGAGCACCACGAAAGCGCCGCCCTCACCACGCACGTATCCGTTGGCCCTCGCGTCGAAGGTGAAGCTGAGACCGTCCGGAGAGAGTGCGCCGAACCGCTCGGCGCCGATGGTGCTGTCAGGCGTCAGCACGAGGTTGACTCCGCCGGCGATGGCCATGGCCGACTCGCCGCGGCGCAGGCTCTCGGCCGCGAGGTGCACGGCGGCCAGCGAGGAGGACTGGCCGGTGTCCACGGCTGCGCTGGGCCCGTGCAGGCCCAGGGCGTAGGAGATCCGGTTGGCGAGCACGCCGCGGTTGAGGCCGGTCAAGGTGTGGCGGGTGATGCCGTCGGCCCCACGCTGATGTGTGAGCGCCGCATAGTCGTCGGCCATGACGCCGACGAAGACGCCGGTCCGGCTGTCAGCGAGATCCGCCGGGAGGATCCTGGCGTCCTCCAACGCTTCCCAGGCGAGCTCGAGCATGAGCCGCTGCTGCGGGTCCATCGACGAGGCCTCGCGCGGGCTGATGCCGAAGAAGCCCGCGTCGAAGCCGCTGACGTCGGCAAGGTAGCTCCCCGGCCGGGACGGCAGCTCCGGCCGGCTTGCCGGAGGCGCGCCGATCGCGCTGCGGCCGTCGCGCAACAGCTGCCACAGCCGGGCGGGGTTCTCCGCGTGCGGCAGCCGGCAGGACATGCCGACGATGGCGATCGCCTCGGTCGAGGTCCGCGTGTCAGCTTGGAATTCAGCCATGGTTGAGCTGCCCTACCTCTTGTCGCGTCACGAAGTCTGGGCGGAGGCGTGGCGCCCGCGGTCGTGCCGCGGGCGCCACCGATTCACGCCGCGATCGGCCGCGAGCGATGAATTTCCCCAGAAACAGCAAGTTGCTCTCAGGAACAGGAAGAACAATTCGGTCAGACAGTGGTCCCGGCGTAGCGGGAGACCAGCTCCCGCTTGAGCACTTTTCCGCTTCCCCCGGTCGGGAGAGCATCGGCGAACTCGACCCGGCGGGGGTATTTGTAGGCGGCGAGCCGCTGCTTTCCCCATTCGACGATCGATTCGCCCGCGCCGGCGGTCGCGTCCTCCGGCCGGGCGGGGACGACGATCGCCCACACCTCCTCGCCGAGCGCCGGATGCGGAACGCCGATCACCGCCACCTGCGCCACGGCCGGGTGCCCGAGGAGGATCTCCTCGATCTCGCGCGGATAGACGTTGTAGCCGCCGCGCAGGATCAAGTCCTTCTTGCGGCCGACGACCGAGAGGTAGCCGTCCTCGTCCAGCCTGCCCAGATCCCCCGTGCGGAACCAGCCGTCCACCACCGTCTCGGCGGTGAGGTCCGGCAGGCCGAGATAGCCGGCCATGACCGTCGGGCCGCTCACCACGATCTCGCCCACCTCGCCGGCGGGAAGCAGGTCGATCCGGCCCGCTTCCGGTCGCGCGATGCCGACAGCGATGTCGTTGATCGGCACTCCGACCGTCTCGGGCCGGAAGGGCAGACCGGGGTGGTGATAGGCGACGCTGCACGAGGTTTCGGTCGCCCCGTAGCCCTCGTAGACCGGACATCCGAATGCGGCCTGGACGTCCTCCCGGATTGCGGCGGGAAGCGCCGATCCCCCGCTGTACACGCGGTCGAGCCGAGGAACTTGCTCGCCTTTGGCCACCGCGTCCAGCAATTTGACGTACATCGTCGGCACGCCCATGAATACCGTGCACCGGTGTTCCCTCATGAGTGCCAGCGCCGCCCGTTCGGAGAACCTCGACATCAGGACGATGGAAATACCGGCACGGAAACCGGTGAGCAGGACGCAGATCTGACCGAAGCTGTGCGCCAGCGGCAAACATCCGAGCAGCACGTCGGCACTGCTGAACGCGTACGGGTCGACGACCATCTTCTCGACGTTGTACAGAATGTTCCGATGGGTGAGCATCACCCCTTTCGGCTTTCCCGTCGTGCCGGACGTGTAGAACACGACCGCGATGTCGTCGGCATTCCGCGGCGCCGCGTCGTCAACCGGCTCCGTCTCGCTCGCGGCGTTCTCCAGGTCGACCGTGCCCGCCGGGCCCGGGCCGACGGTGAAGAGCACCGTGCCGAGCCGTTCCGCCGCTTCTGCCGCCTGGACGACCAGGGCGGCGGCACACACCAGGAACTGCGCGGCGGAGTCGGTCAGCACGTGATCGATCTCCGCCGCGGCGGACAGGGCATTCAGCGGGATCACCACGGCTCCCGCGGCCAGCGCACCGAAGTACGCCACCGGGAACTGCGGGGTGTCGGCCAGGAGCAGCGCGACCCGGTCGCCCGGCCGCACTCCGTTGGCACGCAGCGCGGAAGCGCAGCGCCGCGCCTGTTCCCACAGCCACTCGTAGGTGAAGTGCTCGGACTCGTAGATCACGGCTGAGTGGCGGGGCCGCCGCGCCGCGGCGTCGGCCAGCACGGCGGCGACTGACGTGGTCATTACGGCAGGAGTCCGCCGGCCGCGGCAGGCACGGCGCCGCCGCGAAACCCGGACACGGCCCAGTCCCGGGCGGTGGCCGCGGGGATGTTCAATTCCTGCCAGATTTCGCGAAGCGCGCGGGCGAAGTGCTCGACGTCGTTCTGGTGGTGCACGGCGGACGGCGCGATCCGCAGGATCTCCTCCCCCGCGGGCACGCTGGGGGCGTTGATGGACTGGACGTAGATCCCGTACCGCTCGAACAGCATCCGGGACGCCCGCTTGCACAGTTCGTCGTCGCCCACGAAGGCCGAAACGATGTGGGAATCGGTCGAAAGGAACGGGATGTCGGCCTCGATCAGCAGGCTGTGCAGCAGCCGCGCGTTCTCCGAGAGAAGCTTTCGCTCGACGTCGGAGGACCGCAGGTACTGAACCGACGCCATCGCACCGGCCGCGATCGCCGGCGGCAGCGAGGTGGTGAAGACGAACGAGCGCGCATAGGTCCGCACCGCGTCCACCAGGGCGGCCGGTCCCGCGATGTAGCCGCCGACCGTTCCGAAACCCTTCGCCAAGGTGCCCATGACGACCGTGAACCGATCGGCGATGCCCTCCTGCGCGGCGATCCCGGCGCCCTGCGGCCCGTACATGCCGACCGCGTGGACCTCGTCGACGAAGGTCGTGGCGCCGTACTTGTCCGCGATGTCGGCGATCGCGGCCAGCGGTGCGACGTTGCCCGACATCGAATAGACCGATTCCACGACGATCAGCTTCGGGCAGTCCGCGGGAGCGGCGGCGATCAACTCCTCCAGATGGGCCACGTCGTTGTGCCTGAAGACGTGCTTCTTCGCGCCGCTGTGCCGGAGACCGTCGATGATCGACGCGTGGTTTTTCGCGTCGGAGAACACGACGGTGTCTTTCGGCATGCTCGCCAGCACGGTGAGGGCGCCTTCGTTGGCCGTGTATCCCGACACGAAAAGGAGCGCGGCTTCCTTGCCGTGCAGGTCCGCCAGTTCGTTTTCCAGCAGGACATGGTAGTGGTTGTTCCCGCCGATGTTCCGGGAACCGCCGGAGCCGACGCCGTGCAAGTCGATCGCCGCTTGCACGGCCGCGACGACCTGGCGGTTCTGCCCCATCCCCAGGTAGTCGTTGCTGCACCAGACGCTGACTTCCGAATCCACCCCGTCCCGCCGGGCGGTGGCCATGGGGTAATCCCCGGAACGACGGCCGATCTCGAGGAAATCGCGCTTGCCCTCGGCCACGTCCTCGGCTATTTTGCCGCTCAGGTACGACTTCAGGTGAAAGTTCATCTGCCCGCCTTCTCTCTGCAACGGTGTGCCTAAACGAGGAATCACGTGGCCCGCCTCACGCGAATTTCGACCGCAGGAGCGCCCGGTCCGGTTTCCCGATGCCGTTCATCGGGAGGTTTTCCAGGACGTTGATCTTCTCGGGCACATGAAATTCGGAAAGTGCTTCGGCAATTCTCGTGCGAATGCTCTCCGCGTCGGCCATCTCGTCCGGGTGGCACTCGATCGCGGCGTGCACGTGGTCGCTGCCGTCCTCGTCCCGGACGCTGTAGACGGCAGCGTGCCGGACGCCCGGATGGGAAAGAATTTCCGCCTCGACGACGATCGGATGGATCTTGACGCCGCCGACCTTGATGACGTCGCCCACCCGGCCCAGGAGGGTCAGATATCCCCGCTCGTCGAGAAAGCCGATGTCTCCGGTGAAATACCAGCCGTCCCGGAGCACTCGCGCGGTCAGTTCCGGGTCGCCGGTGTAGCCGTCCATCATCTGCGGCCCGCGGACGCGGACCTCGCCGATTTCCCCCGCGGCCAATCGCTCGCCCGAGTCCGAGTTGCAGACGACGACCTCGACCTCGGGGAAGGGGCGCCCGACAGTGGCCGCGAGCTCCGGGTCGCCGTGCTCCTCGGCGGTGAGGGTCGTGATCCGGCCGGCCTCGCTCGCGCCGTACCCCTGCGCCAGAACAGGACCGAAGAGCCGGAAAGCCTGCGCGGTCCGAGCGGGCGCCGCCGGGCTGCCGCCGTAGATGATCCGCTTCAGCGAGGACAAGCCCGCGGCTTCCACCGCGGCCCGGTCGCGGATTCCCCGTTCGAGCAGGTGGTCGATGATCTGGAACACGTGGTTCGTGGCCATGAACGTCCAGGAGATGTCCTTCTCCGCGGCGACCGCGCGGACCACTTTCTCGGCGTCGAAGCTCTCCTGGACGTAGAGCACCCCGCCCAAGACGAACACCGCGTCCGCCATCGCGGCGGCGCCATGGCTCAGCGGGGTCGACACCAGCATCGACGCGCAGCCGAATTCACGGCCGAGCTCCCTCCATCCGCGCGCGATCGCTTCCCAAGCGCGGCCCGGCCACTGGATGCCCTTGGGCCGCCCGGTGCTGCCGCTCGTGAAGCCGATGACGGCCAACGCGTCCGGGTCCCACGGCGCCGGGTCCAGAGATTCGGCCTCGTCGCGTTCCCCGGGCTGAATTCGCGTCACCGGGATCCCGCTGCCGTCGGCGAGCTCCAGCGCGCGCTCAGAATTTTCGGCATCGACATAGACGGTCATGGCTTCGGTGTCGCGCAGGATCTGGATCTGCTGATCCAGCGGAAGGACCGTCGTCCTGGTGCCCGGGTTGGTGGTCCGCAAATAGCACACGGCTCCGCCGAGCAGATGTGTCGCGTACCGCGCGGTGAGCATTTCAGGGCTGTTCGGCGCGACCAGAATCGCCACCACATCCCCCTTGCCCACCCCGCGATCGCGCAGCGCGCGAAATGTTTCGGTCACGGACCGGACCAGGTCGCCGCCGGAGAAGGCTTCGCCACGCCAGTAAAAGACATCGCGATCCGGCTTTGCCGCGAGCAGCGAAAGGATCTCCGAGACATAACTTTGACTGGGGCTCCACCAATTCTCGGGCAGGCTCACGGGACCATCCTTTGATTCACCGGCTACAGCGAGGTCGCGATTGGGCAGTTCAATCTTCGCCGCACGATTGAAGCGAGCGGCAGATCGTTCGACTGGCTACAACGGAGTACCGGAAGGCATCCCGATCCGGGTAACCGATCGGCGCACCCGCCGGACGGCCGCTCAGAGCGCCGATGTTCTCGGCTGGACGCCGCCTCGTCGCGAGGCCGACGCAGCAGCGGCGGCGGCTCGAGGACAGGCTGCGGGAGCACCTGGAGCCGCAGCTCCCGGCCCGTGGTCAGGGTGGTCGCCCGTCGATCGACGACCGGGCGGAGCCGGAGGGCAGCTTGCACGTTCTCAGCGCCGGCCGTCGCTGGCGCGCGGCCAGGTCGTCGTCGAGCCCCGCGAGGCGCAGTGCGCGGCGACGGAGAGCCGCCTGGACGTCTTCCCCGGACCGGCCAGCGCCGCGCTCAAGAGGCCCGGGAACCGCCTCCGCGAGGCCGCTGCGGCGCTTCGCTGCCGTACGGACAGCAAGAAGGCCCTCCCCGGATGTCCGGAAAGGGCCTCTGACCTGATGGTGGGCGATACTGGGATCGAACCAGTGACCTCTTCGGTGTGAACGAAGCGCTCTCCCGCTGAGCTAATCGCCCGCTCGCGGTGCGTTCTCAGCCTACCCCACGACTTTCGGGGGCCTGCAAACGGGTGGTTTGATCCGACTACAGCGCGTCTGCCTGCGAATACCGTCCGAACAACCCCGAGCTAACCAAGGCCTTGCGCGGGCGGGGGCGCGTGCGGGCGTCCGCGACATCCGTGCGACGGTGCTATCGCACAGCGGCCGAACCGCGCAAGATGTACTGGTGGCTCCCCACCGGGCGCCCGCTGAAGGCTGCGCGGCACGGACGGCGACGGACCGGACGGACCTCGGGGCAGACGGTCTCGAACGGGTGATCTCGAGCGCACTCGCGACGGATCCGGGCTCCTGGTGCGTCTCACCGTTGTCCTCGGTCGTCCGGACCGGGAAGGGAGACGAAGGGTAGGACGATGCGCAACGATCACGTGACGCTCCGCTCGACGGCGGTCTTCGACCTGCTGGCGCCGCGGACCCCGGCGGTTCCGGTGAAGGTGGAGCTGCGCTACGACACCCGCGACCCGTATGCCGTCGTCGCCGCCTTCCGCACCGGGCGGGCCGGCTGGGTCGAATGGGTCTACGCGCGCGACCTGCTCGCCGACGGCCTGCTCGCCGACGCCGGCGACGGGGACGTCCGCATCCGGCCCTCGGTGGAGGACCCGGAGTCGGTCCTGATCGAGCTGAACTCGCCGTCCGGGCACGCCATGTTCGAGGCGTCCGCGCAGGAGCTGGCCGATTTCCTCGACCGCACGTACGACGTCGTGCTGCCGGGCAACGAGCACCTGTGGGTCGACGTCGACGACGCGCTCACCCACCTGATCCCGAACGATCTGACCTGATCACCGCCCCGCGAGCGGGCCAACAACCCCCCGGTGCCGCGCCGGTCGCCGGGGTCGGATATGGTTCTTTCACACCACGGCGACGGGGTGCGGGCTTCCGGCCCGCGACTGCGGAGCCACGGTAGTGCGGACGTAGCGCAGCTGGTAGCGCATCACCTTGCCAAGGTGAGGGTCGCGGGTTCGAATCCCGTCGTCCGCTCGGAGGGCTCAAGCCCCATGCGGTGGAGTGGCCGAGAGGCGAGGCAACGGCCTGCAAAGCCGTGTACACGGGTTCGAATCCCGTCTCCACCTCGCGCGATTAGCTCAGCGGGAGAGCGCTTCCCTGACACGGAAGAGGTCACTGGTTCAATCCCAGTATCGCGCACCAGCGTTGCCCGGAAGCCCTGCTTCTCTGCGGAGAGGCAGGGCTTCCGTCGTTCCCAGGAGATTTGGCCTTCGTCGTAACGAACCTGGCGGCCAGGCGCGATATCGCTCCCACAACACGTCGACGACTCGTGGGAGACCTGTATGGCGGTGCCTGTCATCGGTGATCGTGCTTCAGATCCTCAGTTGCTTGAGGAAGATCTTCCGCTCGGTCCATGGGCCAGTGCCACGCTGCAGGTGTGGGGCACGAAGACAGGCACTCGCTGGCACGCCGACCCGAACTGCAGTTCGCTGAAGTCACAGGCTCGAACCCGGGAGTTAGTACAGCCCGCAGACGGCACACTCGGAGACCGGAATCTGCCAGACGGACTGCATTGTGACCCACTGGGTCTGCTCCGCGATTACCTGACCGCCGCTCGCCGTCTCGCCAGCTTTGCCGCCAAGACCGACAAAGCTGAACGGGAATGGGCCGCAGGGAACGTCCCCGTGTCAGCGTTTCAGACCCATCTGAGGTGGGGTCGCGGCGAGGTCGAGGATCGACTCCAGGAAGAACCGCTCGCGTCGCTCTGGCAAGCCGAGCTTGCCCGTCGAGGACGCCTCATCGCGCGGATAGACCGGTTTCTCGGCTCGAACGACGAGCGGTTGGCGGCGATGGTTCTCGCCGATTGGGTCCGCCGAGGGCGGACTCCCCGCGAGCACAAGCGCTACTACGACCGGTTCGTGGCGATGGCGGTGCGTCATTTCGACGACGCCGAGATCACGACAAACATGGGCATGCACTACTCAGTCAACCGTGACAGTCTGCCGAACTGGCTCGATGCTGTCTCGAGCGGCAAAACCTTCGAGTCAGCGACAACGACGCTCGCCGAGAAAGAGCACGCGCTTGCCAGGAGGATGAGCCGGGAAGACGAGAAAGACCTTCCCGATCAAGTACAGGGTGCCTGGCTCGCGGCAGGCGCTTCGTGGCAGCTGATGCTGGAATCGATGGCACTCGCCCATCCAGGGTCTGTTCTGGCCTTGTTTCAGAGGTACGGCAGCGAAATCGATCCCGACTTGATCGAGCTCGTCGCACGGCTGGGCCCCTCTGCGAGCTTGGAAATCGCCCACATCGACTGGACGGTCGCTGTGGTGCCCGCTGCCTGCCGGGTCGCCTTCGCGAGCTCCGGCAGAACCGGCCGCCTGATTCTTCTGGACAACCCGGGCTACCGAGTCACCGACGAGACCTGCGAGCTGTTCCTGCGCAACGTTGTCCGAGCAGCGGGATATCCAGAGCTTGCGCAGCACGTCCGCGGGCGAATGCCGGAACAGAGCGAGCAGTCTCGCGAAGTGACGGACAGCGAATACGACATGGCAAGAGCGTTGAGCCAAAGGGGATTCAACACCCGAGGCTACGGTTTTGGTCTGACGATCGGCGACTGCGACACTGCACTCCGCGCTGCGATGCAGGGCGAAGAATTCGCGAGACCGACTGTCAGCCGCAGCCGTCGCTCACGACGCTGACACTCCGCCCCTGACGACATGGCCGATGGCCAGACCAGCACGATCAGCTTCTCCGCGCCGCGTTTCTGCTACCTCGGCCGCTACACCTCTATTCGCTTAAACAACGTCGAGGTAAGAAGCTGCGTTTGCGCTCCCCACGCAGCGGCGAGTGCTTGCCATCTGCTCGGCGAATCGCCGCAGATCTCGATAACTTTCGCCGCGAGCCGCGGCCCGTAGACAGGGTGCCGCTCGATCTCGCGCACAGGCATGCGCCAAGCAAACTCGTCGGTCATATAAGCGGATTCGAGAACATGGGCAACGACCGCGTCTCTGTTTCTGCTTCGGTCGCGGAGCAGGTCTGCGAGCACGGCCTGCGGGTCTGCCACTGTCGAGAGTTCCTCATCCGTCGGCAGACTCTCCTCAGGGGGTGCCGGTTTGGCAGACGACACGGCGCGCGGCTCCCTCGCGGCAAGGATTTCAGAGCACAGGCGCCGTGTGCGGCTTCGGGCGGGAAGCTGCTCCTCGATGTCCAGGATGTGATCGTCCGGCAGACGATCGAGCAGATTCCGGAGCTGCGACGGCGATGCCGCCCGGTTTCCCGCGATCAGGTCGACGAACCGGTAGTAGGCGGCCCGCGGCCCAGGTCGTCCCTCGACAACCGCAGCACGGACTAAGGCGTCAATACAGGCGGACGTGTTGGCCGCGCGAGCGACCGCGGCAAGATCAGCCCACTGGCCGGTTCGGGCAGCCTGTTCTGGATCCCATCCGTCAGCGACCAGTTTGGCCACCGCGTCGCCTGTTTCGTCTCGAGCCAGCTCGACGAGCTGCGGAAACCGCTTCAGGTACGCAAGGAGGTCAGCCGCCTCTGCTGCCTTCACTTCCGGCAAGCACTCAAGCAGTTCGGCATCGGCGAGTTCGCCCGCGGCGAGGAACGCGCGCTGAATACGGGGGCCGTGCTCAGGATGAGCCAGTAGTTCCCCGCGCCGGCTGGGCGGCAGATGCTCGATCAGACCCCTGAGCAGACTCTCCGGGTCGCGCCGGTTGTGCCACCCTGGCACTTCAGCCGACGGCTTCGCCGGCCGCGAACGGAGCACTGCGTCAACAACACTCGAGGCGAGTTGCGCTTTCGCCTCAGCGGGCCATTTCTCGGCGTCCCACCAGAGCTCCGCAGCATCCTCGCCGGACAGCTCGGCAATCTTGTGCATGGCCGCTTGCTTGGCGTTCTCCCGCCGCAGCGCGGCTGCGAGAACACTGGCCTTGGCCGGAAACCGGCTCAGCAATTCGAGTGCTTCTTCATCAGAGCAGCAGTCGTCGGCGACGAGGTCCCCCGCGTCCCACCACTCCACGCCAGCGAGCAGGCGCTGGCGTGCCTCGCGGTCAAGATCCTCCCGGGCGAGCAGCGGCTTGATCCGCCGAGCCGATACCCGTTCGGCCTCCTTGTCGACGAGTTGCCGCTTTCCCTCTGCGGGCAGATCCGGCAAGCCGGCCAGGCGCGCCCACAGGTCACGCGACTCGGACGGAGACCAGTCCCTGCTCAAGCTGGGCACGTAGCGCTCGCCCGCAGGCTCGGCAGTTGCGACCCTGCGACGCGGGAGGCCGACCGCAAGCCGTGCCGCCGGTAGGTCGTCGACGACGAAGAGGTCCTGGCTCCACTCGCCGGGCCACGCCACGACCAGCAGTTCCTGCCCTGTGGCGGTACCAAGCATCGCCCGTTTTTCGGAATCTGTCTTGGCCTGGGTGACCAAGCCGTCCTCACCCACTCGCAGCAAAGTCACCGTCCTGGCCAGCCAGGGCAAGGACTCCGCCGAACTCGTCCGCCGCAGATGTGGGTCGAAAGCGATCTTTCCCCTCATTTGCCTCATCATAAGGAATTTCATCGCTCGACGGAGCTGCTGTGCAGAGACGTCTCCCGCTGAAGCGGACGTGCCCTCCGCCAACAGATCTCCCGTCGGGGCCCGGCCGCCCGTTCAGGACGGGAACAGCGTCGATCCCAGCGGCCGGTGTTCGTCGAAGCCCGGGAGGATCAGGAAGGTTCCGCTCGCGGTGGTGGTCGTGAACGGCAGCAGCGCGTCCGCGGCCTCCATGCTCGCCAGGGTGGCGGTGAACGTGTGCAGGTCGTTCTGGAAGCTCGCGAAGAGGAGCCCCGGGGCCGGCGTGTCCATGCTGTAGCTGCGGCGCAGCATGAGCCCGGCCCCGACGACGTTCGCGTGGGCGCGGCGGATGTGGGCGTCGGCGGGGACGAGGTACCGGCCGTCCGGGGTTTTCGCGCCCAGGTCCGGACCGTCCGCTATGGAGCCGCCGGACAGCGGGATTCCGGAGTCTCTTCGGCGGCCGAAGACGGATTCCTGCGCGGCGACCGGCAACGCGGCGAATCGGGCCACGTCCAGTGCCATCCGCCGGACTACGGCGATCGTGCCGCCCGCGACCGGAGGCGGGCCGGGGAGCCACAGGTCCCGTTGCTGCTCGGCGGGAGTGTGCGGGCCGATGATGCCGTCGACGAAACCCAGGACGTTCCTCGGCGCGGTCTGTCCGGCTGCGACCGGGACGTGCGGTCCGCGTGCGCCGGATTGCCGCCAGCGTTCGCGTACGCCGGGCTTCGCGAGGAGCGCGGCTGCGGCGACGGGCGGGACCAGTGGGTCGCTGGCGCAGATCTGGAGCAGCAGATCGCCGCCGCGGTCGGACGGGTCGATCGTCTCGTGCGCGGCTGGCGGGAGGTCTCTCGCACCGGGCAGTTGCGGGTCGCGGGTCTGGACGAGGCGGGGGCCGATTCCGACGGTCACGGTCAGGTCGCCTGGGGGCAGGCCTAGGAAGCGGGTTTCCGTTCCCGCGGTCAGGGCCACGATGGTGCGGCCTAATTCGGCGAGAAAGGGGCCTGGGGCAACGGAAAAATCCGCGGTGACGATCAGCAGGTGCGGTTGTGGTTGTTGCGGCGTGGTGATCCCGGCCTGGTGGGCGCCGGTGGGCGGGATCGGGCCGGGCCGGGTCTCGGCGGAGTCGGGGGCGGAGGCCGCGTGGCAGCCGGCGGCGAGGCCGGCGGTCATCGCGGCCCCGAGAAAAGCGCGGCGGGAAGGGCGGCGCTCAGCGGAATTCACGACGGGCAGCGTGACAGATTCCGGTGCGTCAGGCGAATTCGGCTCGGCGGAACGGGTGTCTGGCCGGGAAGCGGGAGGGAGCCGCTCCCCCGCAGCCAGGCCGACCGCGGCACGCACCAACCAAGCGCACGACCGCCAGCCCGGCGAACAATCACCCCAACGGAATCCGGCGCTCGTGCCAGACTGGGCGGATGCGTTTTCCCGCCATGGTGGCGATCCTGGGGCTTTCCGCCGCGCTGGTCAGCGGTTGCGGTTCTTCCTCCGCCGAGGGGCATCGGCCGGACGGGGCGGGCGTCACGATCCGCGTTCCCGCCGACGCGCCGACGATCTCCGCCGCCGTTTCCCTGGCGCAGTCCGGGGATCTCGTGCTTGTCGCGCCCGGGGAATACCACGAAACGGTGAAGCTCACGACGCCGAAGGTCACGCTGCGCGGCGAAGTGCGGGAACGGGTGGTCGTCGACGGACAGCTGAAGCGGGACAACGGCGTCGTCGTGTCCGCGCCGGGCGTCGCGGTGGAGAATCTGACAGTCCGGAATCACACGCAGAACGGCGTCCTCGTCACGGGTTCGGTCAAGGCCGCCGACGGGCTGCCGGGGCACGGAGGCGGTTACGACACCGGCGACGAGCCGATCCGTTTCCTCAGTTCGTTCCTGGTCTCGCACGTCACCGCCACCCGCAACGGTCTCTACGGAATCTATGCGTTTTCCGCGCAGAACGGGGTGATCGAGCAGTCGTACACGTCCGGCGGAGCCGATTCCGGAATCTATGTCGGCCAATGCAAACCGTGCCGGACGGTCGTGCGGGACAACGTCGCGGAGCTCAACGCGGTCGGCTTCGAGGGCACGAACGCCAGCGGCGAGATGTACGTCGCCGGCAACCGGTTCAGCGGGAACCGGGTCGGGCTGACCGCCAACTCCGACCATCAGGAGAAGCTGTTGCCGCAGCGGGATTCCGTGGTCGCCGGGAACCTGGTCGCGGCCAATGGGCAGGCGGCGACGCCCGAGCAGGCCGACGGCGGCTGGGGCATCGGGATCGGCATCGACGGCGGCAGCGGCAACCAGGTGCTGCGCAACCGGATCGCCGGGAACGCGAACGCCGGGCTCGTGCTCACCGCGACCCAGGACGTGCCGCCGACGGGCAACCGGATCGTCGGCGACGTCTTCGCGGCGAACGGCCTCGACGTCGGCTGGACGTTCCCCGGCGCGACCAAGGGCAGCGGAAACTGCGTTGATTCCGGGGCACTGCATACGATTCCGGAGGGATTGGCGGCGAGTGCTGCCTGTCCCGCAGCGGCGGACTCCCCTTCGGGCAGCTGGACCAGGGCGAACCCGCCCGCGGGCATTCCGTTCACCGAGGTCGCGGCACCGCCGCTGCAGCCGCAATTTCCGGCCGCAAGCACGGCGGGTCCTACGGTTGTCCCGGCGGTGCCGGAGTTTCCGGACGTCGCGAAGATCCAGGTGCCCGGCGCGTCGTTGCTGGCGGACCGGGCCTCGGTGACTGCCGTCTAGGGGCACGGATCGCAGTGTCGCGATTCCTCGCGCTGACGCTCGCCGCCCTCACAGGCGGACCGGACCTCTAGCCAAATCCTGAGGAAATATCAGCGGCCAACCGGAACCGCAGTGAATTCGTGCGTGTCGAAATCAATGACCACCGGATTCCTTTCCCCCGGGACCGAAGTCCGCACCCGGTACATCACCCCGTCCGCGTCGAGCCAGTACCGGACGGATTCCGCGCTGCCGGGCCGTTCCCGGGAATCCGGGCCGGTGAAGACGTCGACGGCGTGGCCGTTCACCTGATCGGACCCTACCCATTCGGCGCCGTTCTGCGGCAGCAATTGCGCGTTGTCCGGCCGGTCGCTGCCGAGGCCCAGCAGAATGGCCAATGACCGGTCCAGCGGGCCCGCGGTCGGATCGAGCGGGCGGCCGAACCAGCCGTCGGCGGGCGGGTTCGCCGGGGGCAGATCGGGGATCGCGGGCAACGGGCGGAGTTCGACGCGGGCACCGGTCCACCGGATCAGACCATTCCCGGAGTCGTTGCGTCCTTTGCCTTTCAGCACTCCGTAACCGGTCTTGGCGCGGTAATCGGCCGAACCGGTGATCACGAGTTCGCCCGCCGCGCCGGGGACACTGATCGTCACCGCGCGGCCTTGTTTCTGGTAATTGCGGAATCGCGCGATCGCGAGCCGGCTCGCCTCGTCCGCGGTGACCGCGCGCGGGCCGGAATCGGGCGAACTGGCGGCAACATACGAGAATATTCCTGCGCCGACTGCGACTATCGCCGCGACAGCGACGACGAGCCAGCGGCGCGCGATCCGTTGGGCAAGCACAGCGAGTGACCGTAGCAGGGATTTCGATTCACCCGGTCCGTTTATCCCGGTGCCGTACCCGGAAAGGTCGTTTTCTGGTTCACTGTTACGCACTTTGCGGCACGCCGCGCGAATATTCCGCGCAGAGAACGGAGATCCCGCAGTCATGAACAGAGGTGGCAGAAGAACCAGCGGCAGATTCCGGCTGGCCCGATTAGCCGCCGCTGCCCTGGTGCTGGGCGGCAGCGCGATGACGGTCGCCGCCGGCAGCGCCGGGGCCGCGCAAGACGGCACATTGACGGTCCAAGTGCTCCGCGATTTCTTCGGCACCGGCATCGTCAACGCCACCATGGACACGCCGCAGCCGGGCATGTCGGTGCTGGTCACCGACCCCGCCGGGCATCAGGTGCGGGGCCGCACGGACGCCGCGGGCAAGGTCGTCGTCGACCCGGCCGCCCCGCTCGCCGGGGGCCGGTACCGCGTCGACGTTTCGGTTCCGGATCCGTACCGCGCGTATTTGCGAGCCGCGCCCGCGTCCACGGAGAAAAACCACTTCGACAGTTTCACGACGTTCGTGGATCTGCGCGAGGCCAAGGACGTTTCGGTGATCACCGGCGTCTGGAACCCGGCCGACCACACGCTCCCCGACGCCCGCTATTACGTGCCGGTGCAAAACCCGGCGGTGAACAGCGACGGCAGCGCACCCGATCCGAACACCCGCGCGCTGGTCGCGTTCGACCGCAATCTCCGCGGCACCTGCCCCGCCGACTCGGCTTGTCCGACTGTGCTGAACACCCAGGCGCAAGTCGGCACCACCTGGGGGCTGGCATACGACAAATACCGCGAGCGCATTTTCCAGTCGGCGTTCGCGAAACGCTTCACCACGTACGGCCCCGAGGGCGGCGGCGCGATTTACACGACGCCGCTCGGCGGCGGCGCGCCCAAGCTGTTCGCGAAGGTGCCGGGCGCGGAGATCACCGCACACGGCGCGGTCGACATGCGCAAGGACGAGCATTTCGTCGACGTCCCCGGAAAGGAAAGCCTCGGCGGGATCGCGCTCACCGAGGACGGCAAGACGCTGTACGCGATCAGCCTGGTGACCCGGAACCTGCTCAGTTTCGACGCGACCGGAGACACCGCGAAGATCGAAAAGCAGACGCCGATCCCGATGCCGGACTGCGCCGGCCCGGACGACTGGCGGCCGTTCGCGGTCGCCGCGCACGACGCGAAGCTGTACGTCGGCGGCATCTGCTCGGCGGAAAGCACGAAGCGGCGCGAGGACCTGAAAGCCGTGGTCTACACCTACGACGGCACGAAGTTCACCCCGGTGGTCGAGCACCGTCTCGACTATCTCCGCGGCAACGTCATCGCGGGCTTCCAGGACGAGGACATGGACCACTGGAACCCGTGGGACACCTCGTTCGCCTCGTGGGACAAGTTCATCAAGCACGGGCCCGGGATCAATCCGCAGCCGGAACTGGCGAGCCTCGCGTTCACCCGCGACGGCTCGATGATCCTCGGCTTCCGCGACCGGTTCATGGACGTCTTCGGCTCCGGCATCGACCCGCGGCCAGGCCGCACCGGGGTCGCGACCGGCATGTCCGGCGGCGACATCACCATGGCGTGCGCGGCGCCCGGCGGCGGATACGACTGGGAGGGCACCGGGGTCTGCCCGAACCACGGCACGCCCGCGACCAACGGCCACGAACCGGCGGGCACGGTCGAGTACTTCCACGGCGACTTCTACGACCCCAACCGCTCCGGCAACGGCCTGCACCAGGAGGCCGCGCAGGGTTCGGTCGCCTACATCCCGCAGCAGCAGTGGGTGATCAGCACCGAACTGGACCCGGCGCAGGCGGTCAGCTCGGACGGCGTCGGCTACTACGACGTCGACTCCGGCATCGGGCCCGGGCAGGACAATCCGAAACACGGGTACGCGTTCGTGGGCCCGGCCAACAGCTTCGGCAAGGCGGGCGGGCTCGGCGACATCGCCTACCAGGCCGCGAACGCGCCGATCCAGATCGGCAACCTCGTCTGGTTCGACGGCGACCACAACGGCATCCAGGGCCCGAACCGCACCGACGAGGTCCCGCTCGCGAAGGCGACGGTCAACCTGCTCGACGTCGACGGCAAGAAGGTCGCCACCACGCAGACCGACAAGGCAGGCGAGTACTACTTCGGCGGCGTCGGCGCGGAGTACCAGCTGAAGCCGGGCGAGAAGTACACCGTGCAGTTCGACGTCTGCACCGCGGCGACGGACAACGTGCCCGGGACCCCGCCGGCGACCGATCTGCGATTCACGCTCCCGACCGCCGGCCCGGACCGGGCGCACGACTCGAACGTCGTGCCGCCCAAGACCGGACGGCTCTGCAACGGCTACGCGCCGGTGACCGCTCCCGCCCAGGCGGGCGGGGTCGACCACACCATCGACGCCGGCGTCTACCTGCCCGCGCCGCCCGGCCCGCCCACGTCGTCCGCTCCCCCGGCGACGAGCCCGGCGGTTCCTCCGGTCGCCCATCCGCCCGCTCCGGGCGCGACGGGCACGGATTCCCTTGCCTCGACCGGGATTCCGCTGCTGCCGATGCTGCTGATCCTCGGCGGAGCCCTCCTCGCCGGAGGCACCGGATTCCTGGTGGCGAGCCGGAGAAGGCGGTTCAGGCGGCAGTGATCGCCACGGTGGTCGAGGTCCGCGCGGGCCTCGATCACCGCGTCAGCCACTCCGCGAGATCGGCCACCACCGCCGGGTCGACGTGCTGCGGCTGCCGGTAACTGTCCGGTGTGGACGGCCCGGTGCCGGGAAAGAACTCGTGGTCGTCCGCCGGATAGACCCGAATGTCCACCGCCGGTCCAGCCAGTCCGTTCTGCCATCGGGACAGGTCGTCCTCGACCGTGACCTGATAATCCCGGCCGCCCTGCACCAGAAGCAGCGGCACCGACAGCGAGGCGGCGGTCGCGACGGGGTCGTACTCGCGCAGTTCCAGCCAGTACGACCCGGGATAGCCGAACAACAACCCGTCCCCCGGCGTGGTCGGCGACAACGCCGGCTCAGCGACCGCCGCAGCCTGCCGGGTGATCGGCTCGACGAGCGCCTCGACTTTGGCGTCCAACGCCGCCAGATGGCGGACCACCCGGACAGCGGCTTCGTGCATCGGCTCGGCATCAGCCGCCAGAAGAACCAGCCCCGCGACCGACGGCTCGGCGAGCGCCACCATCGGCGCGACCTTCCCGCCCATGCTGTGCCCCGCCACGAACACGCGCGCGGCATCGACGCTGTCCTGCGACTGCAGAAGCCGAACGGCCGCGACAGCATGCGGCACGTATTCCGCGGACATCGTGAACCCGGGCGCGCTGGCCAGCTCGGGATGGGCGTGTGTCACCTTGTCGAAGCGCAGCACCGCCACGCCCCGGGAAGCCAAGCCCCACGCGAGATCCTTGAGCGGCTTGTTCGGCCCGGCCGTCTCGTCGCGGTCGAAGATCCCGCCGCCGCTGAGCAGGACCACCCCCGGCCATGGACCTTCCCCTCGCGGCACGGTCAGTGTTCCAGGCACCGAATGGGGTTCCGCGGAAAGAACGACGTCCCGTTCAACGAACACCGTTCCATCCACATAGGACGGTTTGGTCCACCCCACGGCGGCAGCAAGCCGAAGCCCCGCAACGGTTCCCGCCGCATCGACAGACATCACGACGAGAAACCCGCCCCGCGCGCAGCCGACCGGCACCTGCACCCGGGTCAGTCCAGGACCCGCCGGCTCAGCGACCGGTTCGCCCAGCGAAGTCACCGGACCGTGCTCACCGATCTGCGCAGTCCACGCGGCTTCCAGCGCCGCGCCGGACACCGCCGCCCGCAACTCCGGCGAGAACCGCGTCGCGATCTCGCTGAACCGCCCGTCCCGCGCCTGCTCGACGACCGCCGTCGCCACCTCGCTCGCCTTCATCCCGACCCCCATCGTTCTCAAGTTATGCGAATAGTAGCACCATGTGAGAACATTCGGGGGTGGACGTATTGACTCTCTTAGGACACCCGGTACGGCTGCGGATCGTGCACGCGCTGCGCGGCGACCGGACGCTCACCACCGCACAACTGGGCGCACTGCTCCCGGACGTCTCGAAGGCGACGGTCTACCGGCACGTCGACCTCCTCGCCGACGGCGGCATCCTCGAGGTGGCCGACGAGCAACGCGTGCGCGGCGCGGTCGAGCGCACTTACCGGCTGCGCAAGGAAAACGCGTCGATCGGCCAGGACGCGATCGCGCAGCTGACCCCGGACGACCACCGTCGCGGATTCGCCGCCGCGACCGCCGCGCTGGTCGCCGAGTTCGACGCGTACCTCAGCCGGGGCCAGGCGAATCCGGTGGAGGATCTCGTCGGCTACCGGCAGCACACCGTCTGGCTGGACCGCGACGAACTGCTCGACATGATCGACGGCATGCGGAAAGCCATCGCGCCGATGCTGGTCAACGAGCCCGCACCCGGGCGCAGGCGGTACCTGCTCAGCCCGATCCTCTTCCCCAGCGAAGACTGAAACCCCCGCCCAGCGCGCGGCCGGACGGGGGTTTTCGCAGCAACAGTGATCAGGACAGCGCGCGCAGCCGCGGCAGCACGTCCTCGGCGAACTGCGACAGGTACCGCTCCTGGTCGTGGCCCGGGCCGTGGAAGACCAGGTGGTTCAGGCCCGCGTCGAGGTACGGCTTGATCTGCGCGACCGCCTCGTCCGGGTCCGAGGCGACGATCCACCGCTTCGCGACCTGCTCGATCGGCAGCTCGTCGGCCAGCCGCTCCATCTCCTCCGCCGACGACACCGTGTGCTTCTGCTCCGCGCTCAACGACAACGGCGCCCAGAACCGGGTGTTCGCCAGCGCCTTCTCCGGGTCGCGGTCGTAGGACATCTTGATCTCGATCATCCGGTCCACCTTGGACGCGTCGCGCTCAGCCGCGGCCGCGCCGTCCGCCATCGCGGGCATCAGCTTCTCGGTGTAGAGGTCCATGCCCTTGCCGGACGTGCAGATCATGCCGTCGCCCGCGCGGCCCGCGTACTTCGCCACCACCGGACCGCCCGCCGCGATGTACACCGGCACCGGACGCTCCGGCCGGTCGTAGATCTTCGCGTTGACCAGCTGGTAGTAGTCGCCCTCGAAATCGACGCTGTCCTTGCTCCACAGCTCCCGCATCAACCGCACCGACTCGCGCAACCGGGCGAACCGCTCCTTGAACTCCGGCCATTCCCGGCCCGACACCGCGATCTCGTTCAGCGCCTCGCCGGTGCCCGCACCGAGGATCACGCGGTCGCCCGACAGCAGCGCCATCGTCGCGAACGCCTGCGCGATCACCGCCGGGTTGTACCGGAACGTCGGCGTCAAAACGCTGGTCCCGATCAGCACCCGGCTGGTCCGCTCCGCCACCGCCGGCATCCACGCCAGCGCCCACGGCGCGTGCCCGCCCTCGTGCCGCCACGGCAGGAAATGGTCCGACACCCACACCGAGTCCAGCCCCAGCTCCTCCGCCCGCACCGCGAACTCCACCAGCTCACGAGGCCCGAACTGTTCCGCCGACGCCTTGTACCCGACCTTCAGCTCCACGATCGCCCTTCCCCGTCCGCATGAACCACGCAGGATTCCGTGGCACCGTCAACCGTACCCGGATGGACCTTGCGGAGACGGGTGTGCTGTCGATCACTCGCCGGGCTAGTACGTCGCGTTCATCAAGGCGAGCGCCGCGGCCTGGCAGCCCGGTCCGTTTTCCGCGCCGGAGGACCACGAGCGCGAGTACTGGTCGAAGTCGTTGCGGGAATGGGCGTAGGCGGAATCCGCTTGCCTGGCCAGGAAATCCCGGTACGGCGCGTCCGGTGTCGCGGCGTCCAGTTCGGCCAGACCGCGGACCAGTCCGGCCTTGAAGTACGACCCGTCGTCGCTGCAGCTGCTGCCCTCGCCGGGGTCGTGGACGATGCCGTCGGAGCCGGTGAAGAACGACCCGGTGCGCGTCGTCGAGTCGGCGACCGAACGCGCGGTGCCGATCAAGTCCTGGTCGCCGGTCACCTTGGACAGCGCGGTGAGGCCGGAGACGAAGACGCCCTGGTTGTAGGTGTAGCGCTGGCCTGCCGCGGCGCAACTGGCGCCGTCGACGCCGTCCACCACCAGGCCGTCGGAGTCGATGAGTCCCTTGCCGCGGAACCAATCCCAGCCTTGCTGCGCCCGTGTCCGATAGGTCGAGTCGCCGGTGCGGTCAGCGATGGTGGCGTTGACCTGGATGTACAGGCTGTTGGAGATGGACGCCTTGTACGTCAGGCCTTCTTTCCATCGGATGCCGCCGCCGCAGTCGCTGGTCCAGAAGGTCTGCATGTGGTCGGCGCCGGCTTTGGCGGTGGCGAGGTAGCGCTGCTGGCCGGTGCGGTCGTAGGCGTCGAGCCACGCCATCGCCCACCAGCCGGTGTCGTCGGAGAACTCGTTGCGGAACTGGCCGCGGCCGGCGTTGACGTTCTTGTCGTACGTCGTGGCCATCGCGTAGTCGTAGCTGGCCATCCGGCTGACCGAGGCGTTGCGGATCACCGCGGCCAGCGAAACCGCCGTGCCCCAGCCGCCGCCGTTGCGGAAGTAGCCGGTGCCGTTGTCGTAGAGCGCCATCATCGCGGTCGCCGCCGCTTGCGAGCGGTTCGCCGCGTTCCAGCGGGTGCGAGCCCAAGGCGTGCAAGCGATCCGGCCGCTGTCGATCGCGCTGCCGCACGCGCGCAGTGCGCCGACGCCGCGGTTGTTCCAGTCGTCGTTGTTGTACATCTGGGTGCGCCAGCCGCCGACTCCCGACGGCGCGGTGGTCAGGCCCAGCTGCGCGCCGCCGTCCCAGGTCGCGCCGCCGTCGAAGGACCGGTCGAGCCACACCTGGTCGCCCGGGCGCGAGTGGTCGACGACCGCCCAGCCCATCGGGTCGCCGTCGGCGAAGTGCAGCTGGAGGACGCGGTCGTCGAGCGCTGTGGTGACCGCGATCCGGTCGCTGGACGCCTGGTCGGCGGCGCGGTCGTCGCAGTATTTGTTGCACACCACGATATTCGCCGCCGGTTCGGCTGTTTTCGCCTGGACCGGCGCCAGCGCCGACATCGTTGTCAAGACCGCCGTGAGCATGACCCGCACCGCTGCCTCCTCGGATCCCCGCCCTGTCCCCAGGACGAAGATCCCCGCGAGGCGCGGTGCGGGTCAACGAATGACAAAGACTTGGCCCGCGAATAGGCCGGATGCCGTGCGCGCTGGGCTACTGCGCGCCCATGGCCTCGAGGTCTTCGGACTCCACGACCTGGCGGACCTCGACCTCGATCTCGTCGAACAGGTCCGCGTACTGCCGCGCGTACTCGACCGCCTGGGCCCGGTCCGCGGCGTTGACCAGGGCGAACCCGCCGATGACCTCCTTGGCCTCGGTGAACGGCCCGTCCGTCGCCGCCGGGGTCGCGCCGCGCGGCTTGCGGACGATCGCGCCCTTCTCCGACGGGTGCACGCCCTCGGCGGTGATCAGGATGCCGCGTTCGGTCCAGTCCTGGATGAAGGCACCCATTTTCTCGATGAACTCGGGGCTCGGGTTCCAGGCCTCGGGGGCGCTCTCGTCAAGCCGGTGCATCAGCAGGAAACGCATTGCCCGCTCCTCGGGGTCGGTGGCCGGTTTCGTCCGGCCGTCGCATCCTCGTCGAACGGACTGGCGCGAGATCGACACCTCGCCGGGTTTTCTCTCAGCAGCGATGCGACGGTGACCTTCGCGGCCGGGCGACCCAAGCCGCGACGCCCGCCGCGAGGGTCACGGAGGTGATCGCGACGCCCGCGATCGGGCTGTCCATCAGCACGAGGCCGGCGAGGAACGCGGTCCCGGCGAGGAGGAGCAACGCCATCCGGAGCGTGGCCGCCCAGGCGACGACGAAGTCCGCGGCCCGGGTGGCCCAGGGGTCGCGGGTGTCGGGCTTGCGATGGCGGCCGTGCTGTCGGCGGGCGAGAACGCGGTGCGCGGAGGCGACCATCTCGTCCCGCGTGGCGATCCGGCGAGGCGGGCGGGAGAAGGGATCCCAGTCGACCACTACGCGGACCCGGCTGGGGTGCTCGGGATCAGGGTGGAGCGGTTCGGACGGTTGGGCCGCGCTGACTGCGGCTGTGGTGGCTTTCGCCGCGTCGCTTCCGACCGCCTCAGTCGCGACCTTGTTGCCCGGCTGGGCAGAATCGGCTGCGTTGCTCGCGGCTGCCTCGCCCGGCTGGACGGCACCGGTTTCCCGAACGCCGCCGACGCGGGCCGTTCCGCTCGGCTGGCTGGCTTCGGCCTCCTGAACAGCCGCGGCTGACCGAGCCGGTTCACGTGGCTCAGCCTTCTCCGGCAGCGTCTTCCCGGCTGGCCGCTCGGAGCTGGTGCGCTTGGCCGACGCATCCGATTCCGCCGCGCCGTCCGGCTGCTGCGTCGCCTGCTCGTCCGCGCCGCCGAACTGCTTCCCCGCGGCAGGCCGGGCCGCTTTCTCCCGCTTCGCCGCGCCGCGCGGTCGCGGAGCGGACTCCGGTTCGCACTCGCGGCCAAGCTGCTGCGGCGCCCGGACCAGCACCGCTTCTTCCCCCGGTTCGGGCGGCGCGCCGGTCTGGCGCGGATGCCCGGTGCGGAGCGGCTGGTCGGCGAGGCAGGGAACCACCGTCATGAGGTCGTCGTCCCTTTCTCTTCCGGCCGGCGGACCGGTTCCGACGGCTGTCCGGACCCCGGCCGTTCGTGCGGCGCGCGCCCCGGATGGGCTCATCCTGGCGAAAACGGTGCGTCACCGACCAGTTCTACTGGCAGTGTCGCGGTGAACGGTCCCTCAGCGTCGCCCAACGGTTCGAGTGACGGTTTTCGCTACTCTTCGCTGTCACCGATTCGACACCCGGCGGCCACTCCCTCGACGGCTTGTCCAGACCTCTCGGCACCTCCGCGAACAGCACAGAACCGACCCTGACACGGGAATATGCACGTTCATCCGCACATTCGCCAGGTGGAGAAACTCGGCCGGACCAGAGGTGGTCGCCAGCCGGTGATACACAGAGTGTCACGGCCAGTCCGGTTATTGAGCAGTCAACCGTCACCCACATGAGTGACACGGAGAGTGATCATCGAGCGTAGACGACTCTCGGCGAACTGGCCCGGATGGAGGTATCCGCCGGGAGCGAGGACCACGGACGGGTGCATTCGAGGCGAGGACGCGCACCCTTGCCGTCCGATGAGGACTGCGGCTACCGTTCAGAAGGCAAGCCTTACCTAACTGAATCGGGACCATCCATGCCGACCCTCCCCCAGCGCCGCACGCCCGACAGCAGGCGGCTGCTCCGGACGTCCGTGCTGCGCGCCGAACGGACGTCCACGCATTTCGTGACCCTCACCGTCGGCGGGGAGGACCTCGAGGACTTCGCGCCGCTCGGCTTCGATCAATGGTGCCGGTTGTTCTTCCCGCGCGAGGGCCAGCGCGAGCTGCGCCTTCCCACCGCGTCGAGCAACCGCTGGCTCGTTCAGCACATGCTGATGAGCAGCGCGTCCAGGCCGTGGGTGCGGAACTACACGATCCGCGCGACTCGGCCCGGCGAGGTGGACATCGAGTTCGCGGTGCACGGCGACGGCGGTCCGGCGTCGAGGTTCGCGCAAAACGCGCGGCCCGGCGACGAGATCGGGATTCTCGACGAGGGGATCACCTATCTGCCGCCAGCTGGCGTGACGCAACTGCTTCTTGCCGACGAGAGCGCGATTCCCGCCGCGCTGGCGATCCTGGAGTCGTCGCCTGGCCTGCGGGCCACGGTTTTGCTGGAGGTCGGGGCGCGGGACGACATCCACGCGGTCGACGTGCCGCTCGGCGCCGAGGTCCACTGGCTGGTCCGTGAGGACGACCGGCTGCCGGGGCGGCTCGCGCTCGACGTCCTCGCCCAGCTCGATCTGTCCGATCCGCCGGGCTATACGTGGGTCGCGGGCGAAAGCGGGCTGGCCACCGGCGCGCGGCGGTTTCTCACGCGGGAGCGCGGGGTTCCGAAGCAGGCGATCGCGTTCCAGGGGTACTGGAAACACGGTCGCGCCGCGCTGGGGTGAGGCCGTCAGAACAGGCGTCCGGCATCGTCGGCAGGCGGTTCCTCCAGCTGCAGCAGGAACCGTTTCCGGGCGACGCCGCCCGCGTAGCCGGTGAGGCCGCCGCTGCTGCCGACCACCCGGTGGCAGGGCACGACGATGCTCAGCGGATTCCAGCCGTTCGCGTTGCCGACCGCCTGCGCCGCGCCGGGTTCGCCCAGTTCGACGGCCAGGTCTCGGTAGGTGCGCGTCTCGCCGTAGGGGATGCGGGTCAGCAGCTGCCACACGCGGCGTTCGAAGTCGGACCCGCGCAGGTCCAGTTCGAGGTCGAAGGTCTGGCGCCGGCCGGCGAAGTACTCGTCGAGCTGCTGGGTCACGGTGGCGAAGGTGTCGTCGGCGCGCGGGCCGAAGTCGGGGAAGCGCGGGGTCCGGCTGTGGCTGTCGAAGTAGACGGCGACCAGCGCGCTGCCGTCGGCGACCAGAGTGAGGTCGCCGACCGGGGACGCGGCGACGGTGTGCCGGAAAGCCATCTTCTCCTCCGTGATCGGTGCCACGGAACGGTATCCGGCCGGGCCGCGCGTGAGAGCATCGCCGTCCATGGACGACGGTTTCGCCGACATCCCGACCACGACGCTCGCCGACCTGCTCGGCCGCGGCCAGGTGCTCGACTACGGGGTGCGCCCCTTGTGGGGGCCGGTGCCGAGGATCGCCGGGCCCGCGTACCCGGTGCGCTGCCCGCCGGGCGACAACCTGATGCTGCACGCGGCCATCCACCGCGCGCCCGCCGGAGCGGTGATCGTGGCCGAATCCGGCGACGTCGACTACGCCCTGGCCGGCGGCAACGTCTGCGCGACTGCTCAGCGGCGCGGCATCGCGGGTTTTGTCCTGGACGGCGTGATCCGCGACCTGCAGGAGGTCCGCGAGGCGCGGTTTCCGGTGTTCGCGCGCGGCGTGATCCCGATTCCCGGCACGAAAGCCGCGGTGACGCCGCTCGGCGAGCCCGCGCGGTGCGGCGGGGTGACGGTGCACGCCGGGGACATCGTCGTGGCGGACGAGGAAGGCGTGGTCGTGGTGCCGGGGCCGGACGCGGCGCAGGTGCTGGTGGACGCGCGGGCGAAGCTGGCCAAGGAGGAGGCGCAGACGCTCGACGAATGGGCGGAGGCGCACCGGTCGAAGGTGGACGCGGCGCTGGAGGCTGGCGGGTTTCGCGGCTGAAGCGATCGCCGGGCAGGCGGGACGCCCGGAGTGCTCGGGCTTCGGCGGGGCCTGCGCGAAGCAATCGCCGGTGAGGCTGGCGATTGACCGGGCCCGGAACGGAGAGGGCAGCGGGCGTCTCGGCGGGCGGGCTGACCGGTGCCAGCAGGCTCTAGGCAGCCGGGCGGACCGGCCTCAGCGGGCATCTAGGCAGGCAGCGGACCGGCCTCAGCACGCGCCTTAGCGGGCGGGCCGACCGGCGTCAGCAAGCGTCGAGGCAGGCGGACCGACCGGGGTCAGCAGGGACCAAGGCAAGCGGGCGGACCGGCGTCAGCGGGCGTCTAGGCAAGCGGGCCGACCGGCATCAGCAGACATCTTGGCAGACGGGCCGACCTGCGCCGTCCGTCCCGCCAGGCTGGGACCCTTCACGAGCCGAGGATCTCGGCTGCCGAGACTTCCGTCCGGTTCATTCCGGCCGGACTGTCCACAAAGGACCCGCCGTCGCCAGCTCGGGGCCGGGTTCCGATTCGGGCGGGAGGGGTTCGGGGTCGGGCAGCGGGCGGTCCGGTCCCGGCGTCACCGGGTCGGGCTCCACCGGACCGGGCGGGACGGGCTCGGGCGGGGCGGGCGGCGCGGTCGAGCGGGGGCGAAGCATCGCGGACTCCTTTCACTCCCTGATGGGCTACCGCAGACCGGCGGCGGCGAAACATCCGCCCTTCCCCGTCGAGGTCGGCTAGGGTCGAAGGCGGAGCCGACGAACCGAGAAGAGGCGAGACGATGAGCGCGGACAAGCCCGGCGAGCAGCAGCCGCTCGACGCGGAGATCGTGGAGAGCCCCGGCACGCCGCCGCCCGCTGCCCTGCCCGAACCCGATTACAGCGACAACGGCGCCCCGTCGTTCGACTTCGTGCGGGACCGGATCGAGAAGCGGTACACGACGTCGGTCGGCTCGCAGGAGCTCGCCGGGATCGGCGGGCCGGAGGACCTGCAGTCGCTGGACAAGAAGATCGCCGACCGCAAGGAGGCGGCGAAGGACAAGCTGGCCGAGATCCGGCGGTCGATGGGGAAGGAATAGCGCTCGCCCGGCGGGGGATTCCGGGCCGGGTGCTGGACAGACGCGTGCCCTGGCGAGTCGAGGCCGGGTGCCTCAGCGAGCAGGCCGCCGCGAACCTCGCCGTCGGCCACGCTCGCCATGGCCTCGGCTGCCGCAGGAACCGCCGCAGCCGCCCTTCGGGCTCCCGGCAACGCCGCAACCAGCCAGACCGATCCGGCAGGAAGCAGCTTCGCCGTGCCGGCCCTCGTCCGCGGCACGCACGGGCTCGGCTGCCGCAGGACCCGGGCAAAGCCGCGGGCTTCCCGGAAACACCGCGACGGACCGCTCGGGAATCCGGCGCCGAACTGTCCACAATAGACCGGAGCCGCCAATTTCCGTGGCCTCCCCCGCGCCCGTTCTGGTTGAATCGCCCGTATGGCAACCACCGTGCGCGTTTCCGGCCTGGTGCTCACCGAGCACGAGTTCTCCGTTCCCCTCGACCATTCCCGCCCGGAAGGCGCGAAGATCACCGTCTTCGCCAGGGAGGTCGCGGATCCCGACGGGCTCGACCGGCCGTTTCTCGTTTATCTCCAAGGCGGTCCCGGGCACGAGGCGCCGCGGCCGTCGCGCGGGACGCCCAGCTGGTTGCCGCGGGCGTTGCGGGAGTATCGGGTTCTGATGCTCGACCAGCGCGGCACCGGGCGGTCCACGCCGGTCGGCACGCTCACCGGCACGCCGGCCGAGCAGGCCGAATACCTCACGCACTTCCGCGCCGACGCGATCGTGCGCGACGCGGAGTTCGTGCGGCGGCAGCTGGGGGTCGAGAAGTGGAGCGTGCTCGGGCAGTCGTTCGGCGGGTTTTGCACGCTCGCTTACCTTTCCCAGTATCCCGAAGGGCTGGCCGAGGCGTTCTTCACCGGCGGGCTGCCGCCGATCGCGCGGCATCCGGACGAGGTTTACACCGCGACGTTCGCCAATCTGCTCGAGCGCAACCGCCAGTACTACCTCCGCTACCCCGGCGATCGCGCGCGCGTCGAAGCGCTGTTGCCGTTGCTCGACGACGGGGCCGTGCTCCTGCCCGACGGGAGTCCGCTCACCGCGCGGTTGTTCCAGCAGCTCGGTTACGTCCTCGGTGCCAGCGGCGGCGAGGAAGCGCTGCATTATCTGCTTGAGCGAGACCCGAAATCCCCGGCTTTCGCGTACGACGTCGCGAGCTCGCTGCCGTTCAGCGCGCGCAATCCGCTGTATTCGGTGATTCACGAGTCGTCGTACTCCGATGGGTTCGCCACCCGCTGGTCCGCCGAGCGGGTGCTGCCCGACGAGTTCCGCACCGACCGGACGTTGTTCACCGGCGAGCACGTGTTCCCCTCGCTCTTCGACGACCTCCACAGCCTCCGTCCGATGAAGGAGACCGCGGAACTGCTTGCCGCGCACGAATGGCCGCGGCTGTACGACGCCGACGTGCTGCGCGAGTGCACGGTCCCGGCCGCGGCCGCGATCTACGCCAACGACATGTACGTCGAGCGGGTGTTCTCCGAAGAGACCGCGCGGCTGATCCCGACGCTGCGGCCGTGGATCACCAACGAGTACGAGCACAACGGCCTGCGCGCGGGAGGCGATCACGTGCTCGGACGGTTGATCGACCTCGTTCGCGGACGCGTCTGACCTGCCGGGAGGGGAACGCTGGGTTCCCCTCCCGAACCGGGTCAGGCGACGGTTACGCCGCCTTCGACGGAGTCGGTGGACAGGGTGAGGTCCTGCCAGGCGTCGAAGTCGTCCTGGACGCGTCGGCGTCCGGCGGTGACCAGGCGCAGTGCGTCCGAGCCGAGCAGCAGGTGCACGGGCGGGTTTTCCTCGTCCAGGAGGCTGAGGATGGCGTCGCCCGCGCGCTCGGGGTCGCCGATGCCCTGTCCGGCGAGAGCCTGGCGGCGGGTCCGGATCGGGTCGAACAGGGCGTCGTAGTCGGCGATGCTGCGCGGGGCGCGGACCAGCGACCGGCCCGCCCAGTCGGTCTTGAACGCGCCGGGAGCCACGGCGGTGACCCGCACGCCGAACTGGGTGACCTCCTGGGCGAGGGTGTCGGTGATGCCTTCCAGTGCGTGCTTGCTGCCCTCGTAGAACGCGAGCCCGGGGAACGTCGTGTGCCCGCCCATCGAGGTGATGACGAAGATCTGGCCGTCGCGCCGTTCGCGCATGCTGGGCAGGACTGCCTTGATGGTCGCGACGGTGCCGAAGACGTTGACCTCGAACTGGCGGCGCAGATCCTCCATCGACGACTCCTCGAAGGTGCCTTCGAGACCGTATCCGGCGTTGGCCACGAGCACGTCGATCTGGCCCAGTTCCGCTTCGACCTCCCGCACGGTGGGCTCGATCCGGTCCGCGTCGGCGAGGTCGAGGACGAAAGCCCGGGCGCGTTCCGGGTCCAGTGCCCGGAAATCGGCCGCGTGCTGTTCGGTGCGCACAGTACCCGCGACGCGGTGCCCGGCCGCGAGGGCTCGCTGGGCGATGGCGCGTCCGAGGCCGGTGCTGACGCCGGTGATCAGGATTGTCTTGCTCATTGCGAAGTGTCCTTTCGTGGGGCATGACTGCATGGACCCCGCAGGTACAGCGGGGCCCGGTTGACAGGAGCGAAGGTCAGGACTCGGCGATATCCCGGGCAGGCGCGGGTTCGCGGCCCCAGCTGGCCAGCAGCCGAAGGCGTTCCTGGGACGGCGAACCGGCCGGTGCGCTGTAGACGACCATCGACTGGCCCGGATCGGCGACCGCGGTGAAGATCTCGTACTGCAGTTCCAGGTCGCCGGCGACCGGGTGGCGCAGGCGTTTGAGGCCGGTGCTGCGTTCCTGGACGCGGTGTTCCGACCACCACGCCGGGAACTCCGGCGAGCGCATCATGAGCTCGCCGATGAGGTTGGCGATGTGCTGATTCCGCGGCTGCGCGGCCGCGGCCAGCCGCAACCCGTGGACGTAGTCGCGGGCGACGCGTTCCCAGTCCCGCCACACCAGGCGGGCCCGCGGATCCAGCAACGTCCAGCGCGCCATGCTGCGTTCCCGGCGCGGCAGCTCGGCCACGTCGGGAAACAGCAAGGCCCACAACGCGTTCCCGCCGACGACCGTGAGATTCCGGTCGCTGACGAACGCCGACGCGAGCTCCATCGAGTCCAGCACCTGCCGCAGCCCCGGACGCAACCGCGACGAATGCTCGGCCCGGTCCGTGCGCTCGGCGGTGGCGCCCGCGAGAGCGAACAGATGCCGCCGCTCGATGTCGTCGAACCGCAGCGCGTCGCAGAGGGCATGCAGCACCTGCTCGGACGGCTGCCGGGCACGGCCTTGCTCCAGCCGGGTGTAGTACTCGGTGCTCACCCCGGCCAGCTGCGCGACCTCGCCGCGCCGCAGCCCGGCGACCCGCCGCCCGGCCCCGAACTCGGCCGGAAGCCCGATCTCGTCCGGCGTCAGCCCGGCGCGGCGGGCCCGGAGGAAATCGCCCAAGTCGTTCTTGCCCATGCCTCGAGTCTGCCTTCCGGGCGGTTGATCACCAAGGGCGTAGCTGGTCCTGCCAGTACTACTCAGCTGGCCTGGCGAGGATGACTGCGCGGGCGGCCAGATGCAGGGCCAGCCGCTCGTCCGGACGCGACAGATCGACGTGCAGCAACTGCTCGATCCGCCCGATCCGCGCAGCCACCGTATTCCGATGAATCCCCAGCACCGTCGCAGTTTCCGCCAGCGAAGACTCCGCGTCGAGATAAGCCGCGAGAGTCCGGATCAAATCCCCAGGCACCGGGACCAACGGAGCGAGCAACGCACGCGCGGCAGGCTCGAAAGTGTCCGTCCGCGTCCACTCCAGCAGCAGCTGCGCCATGCCGAGCTGGTCCACATGCAGGAAATGCCCGGTCTCCGGACGCGCCGCGGCGAGGCGGGCGGCGTCGGTGGCTTCGGCGACTGTCGCGGTGAGACCGTCGGCGTGCGGGCGGCCGACGCCTAGGTGCGCGTCGAGCGTGCGGCGCAGGCTGCGATGGACGGCGCGCAGCCGCGCGGACAACGCACGCACGCGTTCGGCAGTCGGCTCCTGTTCGAAGGTGACCCAGCCGGTCCAGCCCTCGCCGTGTTCGACGGTGACCGCGTCGATTGACTCGGCCCGGAGAGCGCGCACGACTTCCTGCGTGCGGGAGACGGTGTCGACGTCCGCGGGCACGCCGATCCGCAGGCCGACATGCCAGCCGCCTAGTCGCCAACCAGCGTCAGCGGCCCGACGGCGCAGGTCAGCGCCGGGTTCGGTGTCCTGGCGCAGCAAATCTCCCAGCAGGGCGGACCGGGAGCGGGCGTCGCGTTCCAGTTCCAGGCGGTGGGCCAGCAGCCAGCGTTGCACGGCACCGGCCGCGACGGACAGGGTCGCGGCGGCGACGTCTGCGCGCGGGGACTTGGCTCCGGGCAGCTCCGCAGCCAGCCACACGGACGGCTGCGGCAGCACAGCGGGGTGTGCGAGCAGGACGCCGTCCGGGAGAGAAATGCGTTGCGGGACCGGCTCGTGCACTCGGACGCGGGCGGCGTCGGCGAGTTCACCGGCGAGCACCTCGCCGCGATCGTCGAGGACGGCGACGGGAGCGTCCAGCAGCCGACGCAGCACGGTCACGATTTCTTCCGGCGGACGCAACCGCTCCCCCAGCGCCCGGTGCGCGGCGAGCACGGCGTCCGCGCGGTCGATGTCGGGGGCGGCCAGCGCGAGGCGGGCGTCCACGAGCAGATCGAGCGGATCGGCGGACGTGACCAGCAGCGGCACCGACAGCCGTTCGGCCAGAAGTCGGGACGCGGCAAGCGGTTCGGCTCCGGGGAGCAGGACTCCGGCGGCGCGGGCGTCCGCGCACCGGCGCAGGAGGGCGTCGATCTGCCAGTCGGAACCGAGCGCGCGGACTACCACTACCAGTTCGCCGGGAGCGGGAGTGCCGGAGGCGTCCAGGGCGGCTTTGACTGTCTTCAATGGACTGTCTAAACCGGACTCGCCGGAGCAGACGCGAACTGGACCGGACCACGAGGGCAGAGCGAGCAGCTGGCGGAGAATCACTGGGCTGCCACCGGATCGCAGTCGATTCCGTAGGCGCGCGGTTCCAGCAGCGGGCGGCGGCGCGGGTCGGTCCAGAACGGCGAAGCGGCAAGGCACACGACGTCGACCTCCACTCCGGCGCGAATAGTGTCGCACTGCAGCGGGACGCCGGTACGGCGGTCGAGCACCGACAGAACGTCCGGAGTGGACGCAACCGGCAGCCCGTCTCGCAGCGCCAGCAGGTATTCGTTCTCCATTTCCAGCCGCAGCAACGCGCCGTCGCGATGGTCGGTCAGCGTCGCCGAGCCCCGGCCGAAACCCGGGTGGCCGTGCTGTCCGGGGCCGATGTGCCGCGACACCTCCAGCACCCGTCCGCGGGCGAGGACCTGGCCGTCGAGGGCGGCTTCGAGCGCGGCGAGGTCCGGGCTCTCCCCTGCCGCCAGCACGCGGGCGCCGAGGGCGAGCGCCTCGCTCGTTGTGTGGAGGACGGCGTGCTCGGCCAGTTCACCGGCGGGGATCGGGGCGAGCGCGATGGCCGCCCAGCCGCCGGAGCTGGCCAGGAACGCGCGGATCCCACTCTCGACCACCGAGGCCGCGGCGGCGGCGAGCACCACCACCCGGCCGCCGGGTTCGGCCATCGCCGCCGGAGCGACGCCGCGGCCGGTCGCGGCGACCGAGAGCTGATCGAGCCGCGGCAGCCCGCGTCCGGACAGGTCCGCGTCCACATAGGCCAGACCGAGTTCCTGGGCGACCACCAGCGGCAGCAGCCCGTTCAGTCCGCCGATCTCGATGGACATCAACGCCTGCGCGCGCTGCCCAGTCCAGCGTTCGATCGCCGCGATCGCCGAGGCGAATTCGTCGCCGCTGGGCAGCTTCTCGGCGAACGCGGCGGTCGCGCCGACGATGCCGGTCGGCACCACGAGGGTGTCCGGCGGCAGGTCGGCGGCAGAGTGCACGACGGGTTCGCGGCCGGATTCGGTCAGCCGCCGCAGCAGCACCGCCGCGGTGACGGTGTCCCCGCCCCCGCCGGACCCGAGCAGCGCGACGCCGCGTTCGAGTGCCGGCACGTCCGCGGCGGTGATGCGCATGGCTGGTCAGCGTATCAGCGCAAGCTGTACCCGCCGTCCGGATACAGCGTCGAGCCGGTGGTGTAAGTGCTGGTGAACAGGTACAGCACGGCATCGGCCACTTCGGACTCCCGGCCCACGCGGTGCAGCAGCGTGTCCGCGCGGTACTGCGCGAAGCTCGATTCCCGCGCGGCGGCCGGACGCCCGGCCCACAGGTTCCCGTCGATCGTGCCCGGCGACACGACATTCACCCGTACCGGTGCCAACTCCACCGCGAGCCCGCGTCCGAGACCCTCGATCGCCGCGTTGCACGCCACGTACGCCGGTGCCGCGGCAGGCGGGCGCACGCTCGCAACGCCGGACATCAGCACTACCGAAGCGTCCGGCGACAGCTTCGGCGCGGCATGCTTCACCGCGTGGTATTGGCCCCAGAACTTCGTGACGAACGGGCTTTCCGCCTCCTCGTCGCTGAGGTCGCGCATCGGGCCGACGGTGTAGGAGGCGGCGGGCGTGAACAGGTGGTCGACCCGGTCCAGCGCGCCGAAGAACTCGGCCAGCGACGCCTGGTCGGTGGTGTCCACGGCCTGCCAGGTCGCGGTCGGGCCCAGTTCCGCCGCTGCTGCCCGCAGTTTGTCGCCGGACCGGCCGCCGAGGTGGACGAGCGCGCCCGCCGCCGTCGCGCGCCGGGCGACCTCCAGCCCGATCCCGGAACCGCCGCCGAGCACCACGACCGCCCGGCCGTCGAGCGAACTCACGAAGCCACCTCCACGGGTACGAAATCGTGCGACAGCCCGAAGGCCGCCGGGCCGAACGTGGCCAACGCTTCCGGGGTGCGCATGAGCGGCGGCGTCGAGATCCCGACCACGGTGACGCGCTGGCCGTAGCGCAGCGTCTCGGTGGTGATCGGCTCGGCGGATTCCGCCTCCAGCACACAGATCAGGTCAGGGACGAGGCAACGGACGTCGCCGTCGACGAGCGCCACCAGGTTTTCGTTCTGGAAAAGGATTTCCAGCTTGTGGTCGCCCTCGAAGGACACGACGGCGGCGCGACCGCGGGCGAATCCTTCTTCGGTGCGACGTTCCACATCGGACACTTTGCCGCGGAACAACACGCGCAGATGCGAGTACAACGTGTCGCTGAGCGCGGTCGCCAATGCCGCGATCGGATCGGCATTCTCTTCGCGGGCAAGGCGAATCGCTCGTCCGACGCTCAGCGCGAGCGACAGTGTCCGCGGCACGGCCGTGCGTTTCACGTCCGCGCCGCTCATCGAGTACTCGGCGATGTGCGCGACGCCGCCGAGCCGGATCGTGATCCCGCGCGCGAGCCATTCCATCCGCCGGTTGTCCGCGCCGGTGTCGATCACCGTGGTTTCACCGCGTTCTCCGGCGATGCCCATCGGCGAACCGGAGACACCGTACACGCCGAACGTCTCCATCTGCAGTTCCGGGAATGCCCGGCCCATGCCGTCGGCGTCCACCACCGGCAGGCCGAGCCGCGCGCCGACGACCAGCGGGATCATCGAGTTGATCCCGCCGCATTCGATCGGCATCGTCGCGTCGGCCTTCGCGCCGAGGCGTTTTTCCAGCGCCCGCAAGGCAAGTTCGGGCTCGGCGCCGTTCGGGAGCTTCTCGTGCACGACGGTCGGCGCGCCCATTTGCGCGGTCGGGACGACGAGTGCGTCGTCGTCCAGGTCTTGCGGGTCTAGCACGGTGACGGGTCCGTGCTCGCGGATCGCCTCGCGCACCAGCAGCCGCCCGACATACGGGTCGCCGCCGCCACCGGTGCCGAGGACAGCCGCGCCGCGGGCGAGGTCTTCGAGGTGGTCTTCGGTCAGCGTCCAGCTCATCCGGCGACCCCGATCGGGTCCAGGTCGTAGCCGAAGTACCGCGGACCGGCCAGCGCGATGCCTTCCGGCGTGTGCCAGCGCGGATCCGCCGGGGCCGCGATGACCGTCACCCGCTGGCCGTAGCGCAGGCCCTCGGTGGTGACGGCCTCGCCGGACTCGCGGTCGAGCGTGCAGATGAGGTCCGGCACCGAAGCACGCACCTCACCGTCCACTTCGGCCACCAGGTGCTCGTTCTGGAAGCGCAGCAACATTTCCGTCCCGGTGTCACCGTCCATTCCGGACAGCCGGGCCTCGCCTCGGGCGAACCCGGTGACGGTGCGGCGGGCGACGTCGACGACCTTGCCGCTGAACAGCGTCCGGCCGCGCAGCCGCGCCACGACGCGGTCCACCGGGTTCTCGTGTGCCTCGCGCGCCTGCCGAACCAGCGCGCCGAGTTCCGCGCAGAGCGTCAGCGTGCCGGGCACCATCGACTCCCGGGCCTGCGCGCCGGACATCGCGTAGTTGCTGATCATCGCCGAGCAGCCCATGTCGATGGTCGCCGACCGGGCCAGCCGCTCCGCCCAGTGATTGTCCACAGTGTCCAGTACGCCGCGGTTGCCCTTCTCGTCCGCAATGGACATCGGGGTCGCGCGGATTCCGTACAGGGTCGGCAAAACCATCTGCAGTTCCGGGAACGCGCGGCCCATGCCGTCCGCGTCCACCAAGGGCAGGCCGAGCTGCGCCGCCGCGACGACGGGGATCAGCGAGTTCACGCCGCCCGCTTCGGCGCAGGCGATGTGCGTGAGTTCCTTGCCCAGGTAGGTGGCCAGCGTCCGGGCGGCGAGCCCGACCTGCTCGGCGGACGGCAGTTTCTCCACCATCACGGTCGGCGCGCCCATCATCGCGACCGGCAGCACCACCGCGTCGTCGTCCAGTTCGGACAGTGCCACCAGCGGGACCGAACCGTGCTCGCGGACCGCGGAATGCGCCAGCAGCCGGCCGATGTACGGGTCTCCCCCGCCGCCGGTGCCGAGGATCGCGGCGCCGCGCGCGATGTCGTCCAGGTCCTTCTCGGTGATCTCAGCCATCGTTCACGCCCCCAGCTGCAGGTCGCCGACCGCCTTGACCCGGATCCGGGTGGCGTTGCCGGGCAGGTACGGGATCGGCACCTCGTCGAAGTCGACGATGCCGACGGACGCCGGGCTCGCCCCGGCCGCCACCGCGCGGTCGACCGCTTCCTGCTTCGCCTCGTCCACCACGGCCTCGCGACGGCCGGGCTCGATCACGTACACCCGGTCGACCTCGCCGCCGATCTGCGCGATGGCCGCGCCGATCGCGTTGGCCACCGCGTAGTGGTCCGGCCGGCGCACCTCGCCGGAACCGGCCAGTTCGTCCGGCAGCAGCACCGAACCGCCGCCGACGGCGACCACCGGGAGCGGCTCGGACGACGTGCGCATCCGGTCCACGACGTCGGAAACGTCCGCCGCGATGCGGTCCAGCGCAGCCTTCACGAAATCCCGATCGAGGTGCGCGACCAGCGACGGGTCGCCGATCTCGGCCCGCCCGGCCGCGACCGCGATGTCCGTGGCGGTCAAGGTGTCTCCGCCGAACACGAGCGCCTTCGAGGTCAGCTCGTAGCCGACGGAATCCGGTCCGACGGTTACGCCGGACGCGTCGCCGCGCACCCGGCTGCCGCCGCCGATGCCGATCGACAGGACGTCCGGCATCCGGAAGTTCGTGCGGATCCCGGCCACGCTCACGTCCGTGGTCGCCTCGCGCGGGAAACCCTGGCGCAGCACGCCGACGTCGCTGGTGGTGCCGCCGACGTCGACCACCGCGCAAGTGTCCAAACCGGACAGCACCGCCGCTCCGCGCATCGAGTTGGTCGGACCGGACGCGAAGGTCGCCACCGGGTAACGGCGAGCGAAATCGACGTCCATCAGCGTGCCGTCGTTCTGGCTCAGGTACAGCGGAGCGGTGATGCCCGCGCCGGTGACCGACGCGGCCAGACCGTCCACAATGTGCGCTGCCAGCTCGCGCAGCGCCGCGTTGATGACGGTCGCGTTTTCCCGCTCCAGCAGGCCGATCCGGCCGATTTCGTGGGACAGCGAGATCGCGACGTCCGGCAGCTGCGAAGCGATGATCTCCGCCGCCCGCGCCTCGAACTCCGCGTTCACCGGCGAGAACACCGACGTGATCGCGACGCTGCGAACCCCGGCGGAGCCCATGTCGTCGGCGGCCTTGCGCAGTTCGCTCTCGTCCAGTTCGGCGATGTGCCGTCCGTCGAACTCGTGGCCGCCGTGCACCAGGTAGCTGCGCCCGGACACCGCGTCGACCAGCCGCTGCGGCCAGTCCACCATCGGCGGCAGCGACGCGCCGGCGGGCAGGCTGAGCCGCACCGCCGCGGTCGGGGCCAGCCGGTGCGCCTCGACGAGCGCGTTGATGAAGTGCGTGGTGCCGATCATGACCGCCCGCACGGCGGCCGGGTCGAACGCGCGCTGCCGCTGCAGCCCGTCGATCGCGGCGACGATGCCCGAGGTGACGTCCTCGGTGGTGCTGGTCTTGATCGAGGCGAGCACCTCGCGGCCGTCCAGCAGGACCGCGTCGGTGTTGGTGCCGCCGACGTCGATGCCGATGCGCACGGAGATATCTCCTTCCAGGTAACGGAATCAGGCGGCCGGGGCGGGTTCGGCGTCCGCGGTGGCACTCCTGCCGACCCCGCGGACCAGGCCGAGCTTCCCGGCGGCCACGTACAGAACGAAAGCGACGACGAGCGAGTTGATGCTGGGCAGGCCCCAGTCCACGAACTCGCCGAAGAGCGCGGCGGCGATCCAGACGACGATCGTCGCGGGCACCCACAGCGGAGCGTCGGTGGGCACCGCGCCGCGGGCCCGCGCCTCCTCCAGGACGCCGCGCCACTGCTTCACCACGAAGTACTCGGCCACCATGATCCCGGCGACGGGCGGGAACGCGACCCCGAGCACGGTCAGGAAATCGGTGAACTTCGACAGGATCCCGGCCGCGGCGAGCACGCTGCCCACCACACCGAGCACGGCGGTGACCAGGCCGCGGTGCGCCCGTTTCCCGGACACCGTGCCGATGAAGTTCACGACGCCGAGCCCGGACGAGTACAGGTTCCAGTCGTTGATCTTCATCGTCCCCGCGATGACGATCAGCAGCCCGACCCAGCCGACCGACGACGTCACGATCGTGGTGATCTGCGCCGTACCGACCGCGTGCGCGAGCAGCACCCCGGCCAGGCCGATCACGTACTCGCCGAGCGTGACGCCGACGAGCGTCTGCTTCACGACGTCGCCGGTGGTGCGGTTGAAGCGGGTCATGTCCGGCGTGATCACCGCGCCGACGATGAACCCGCCCGCGACCAGCGTCGTGCCCTGCAGCAGGCTCAGGTGCGGGCCGGGCGGCGCGGACGCGACGAGCGCGCCGAGGTCGTGCCGGGTCAGTTCGGAGACCACCGACCAGCCGACCAGGATCAGGAACGCGGGCACCATCAGGTACGCCGTCCACGCCATCGAGTGGAAGCCGCGGACCACGATCGCGGTGACCACCAGGCCGAACACGAGCGCCCAGCCCCATTCCGGCAGGCCGCCGACCAGCGCGGCGAGGCCCTGCGCGGACACCGCGGACTGGATGCCGAACCAGCCGATCAGGCTGATCCCGATGGCCAGCCCGATGAGCGCGGAGCCGCCGCGGCCGAAGCCGGTCCAGCGCGCGATCATCGAGGTGGTCAGGCCCTCGCGGACGCCGATCACGCCGACGAGGATCGTGATCAGTTCGAGGATGACCGAGCCGAGTGTGAACGCCAGCACGGCGTTCCCGAAACTCATCCCGAAGCCGATCGTGGCGCCGAGCAGGAACTGCGACAGCGCGGAAACCTGGCCGAACCGCTGCACAGCGACCGACCACCACGAGTAACGGGCGGAATCGGGCACCCTGGTCAGCGCGTAATCGTCGACACCGACAGCCGAGGCCATGGCGACCTCCTCATCCTGGAGGGGAACGGTTCCCAGCACCGTAAGCAGCAGCTCCAGCGAGGTCACCGTGCGATCCGCACAGTCCGGCCAGCCTGGCTGTGCAGATCGCATTCCTACCCGACCAAGGCGTGGACAGCCTCGTACGAGAACGCCGCCGCGCCGACCCCCGCCGCGATGCTGACGACGACGTTGGCCGCGGCGGCGAAGTACGACTGGCGCTCGACCAGCCGGACGGTTTCGTAGCTGAAGGTGCTGTAGGTCGTCAGTGCGCCGCAGAATCCGGTGCCGAGCAGCGAGTAGACCGCCGCGGGCAGCGCGGTCCCGGCGCCGGCGAGGCCGCCGAGCAGGACGCAGCCGACGAGATTGACGGTGAACGTCCCCCACGGGAACAGGCTCTGGTGCCGGGACTGGACGGCCCGGTCGGTCAGGTACCGCATCGGCGCTCCGACCGCGGCGCCGAGGAAAACGAGGAGGACGGTCATCGGACAGCCACCTCCGCCGGGACGAGTTTGCGGGTGATCGCGTGTCCCAGCAGGACGGCGAGCAGCGCGGCGGCGAGCGTTCCGCCGAGGTAGCCGAAGGCGAGCGGCACGGTGTCCGGTTGGAGCAGGTTGCGCGCTTCGACCGCGTAGGTGGAGAACGTGGTGAAGCCGCCGAGGATGCCGACGCCGAGGAACGGCCGCACCAGCCGATGCGCCGACCACGTCTCGGTGACCAGCACCATCAGCACGCCGATGAGGAAACAGCCGGCGACGTTCGTCCAGAACGTCGCCCACGGGAAGCCGCCGGTCGCGGCGGGAAGGGCCTGCGCGAGGCCGTAGCGGGCCAGCGCGCCGAGCCCGCCGCCGAGCGCGATCACGCCGAGCACCGACACGTGGTGCCGGACGAGTTCGCGTTGCTGCACTGGATCCCGGAGATCGACGTCAGGGTCGAGAGGTTCTTCAGGCACAGTCTTCTCCTACTCCACGGACACACGGTTCGCCGTTCGAGTAGGGACTGTTGGCGGTCTCGACCGCGGTTGTCCGGGAGATTCCCGGAGCGGCGAGCCCCACCGCCGCACGTACGCGAGCCTACCTGATCAGTTTCCCGCCTCCCGCAACGCGGTCAGCGCCGGACCGAACATAGTGGACTTGATCGCGGCGAGCGTGCCGCGGTCCTTGCCCGCCAGCGGCGCGACCCGTTCGATTGCTGCGGCCCGCAGATCTTCCAGCGCGGCGGTCTCGTCGACCAGGCCGAGCGCTTTCGCTTGCGGACCGCCGAAGCGGCTCCCCGTGGTCATCGACGCGATGGCGGCGGCCGGGGTGAGCTTCCCCTGGACGAGCGCGGCCATACCTGGGGTGAACGGGAGGTTGATGTCGGCTTCGGGGAAGCAGAAGTAGCCGCGGTCCTCGCGCATGAGGCGGAAATCGTGGGCCATCGCGAGCATCGCGCCGCCGCCGAAGGCGTGCCCGTTGACCGCGGCGATTGTCGGGACCGGCAGCGCGAGCACGCGGGCGAAGAGCTCGTGGATGCTGGTGACGTATTTGCCGGCGTCGTCGGGGTGGCTGGTGAGCCACTCGAGGTCGAGGCCGTTGGAGTAGTACTTGCCGCTGCCGATGGTGACGAGCGCGGCGGGTTCCTTGCCCGCGGTGACGGTGTCGAGGTGAGTGTGGACTTCTTCCAGCCACGTTGGGGCGAAACGGTTTTCGTCCGCGCCGAAGTCGAGGACGTGGACGGCGCCGGTGGTGGCGAGAGTGGGCATTTCAGTCCTTTCTGGACTTTTTCGGTGGTTCCAGGGCGAGGATCGCGCGGACGGCCGCGGCCAGCCGTTCCCGGCTCTCCCTGCTGGCGGGACCGGTGGCGAGTTCGCGACGGAGCAGAGCGGTCGGGAGGTCGACTACGCAGGCGGTGACGACCTCGACGGCCTGGCCGTCGCCTCGGTCCCAGAGCTGGCGAGCGAGGCGGACGAGGAGGCGGACCAGGCGTTTGTCCAAGGCGTGCAAGGCTTCCGCGAGTTCTTCGGGAAGTTGCGGGCCCAGGACGCGCTTTGCCGGGACGGCGATCATCATGCGCGCGGCGTCCGGGCGGGCGTCGGCGACTACGGCGGAGGTGTCGGCCGCCGCGACTACCGCTTCGACCGGGTCGCCGGCTTCGTCGACCAGCCGCTCTTGTTCGTCGAGGAAGAAAGTGGCCGCGCGCAGCCAGGTGCGGCCGATCAGGGCGGGGAGATTGGTGAAGGAGTGGTAGATCGTGCTGTTCGGGACGCCCGCTTCTTGCGCCAGCCGCCGGACGGTGAGCGCTTCGGGGCCGGTGTCGGCGATGAGGCGCTCGGCGACGTCGAGGATCAGCTCGGGGTCGTGGATCCGGGGGCGGGGCATGGGTTCGAGAATAAAGGAGCAGGTGCTCCAAAACTAGGGGGACGTGATGTGCGGCTCAGGGCTCGTGAGTGCCGGTGCCGGTGCCGGTGAGAACCGGGATTGTCGTGCACGAGACGCCGCGTTTCCGCTGGCACCGGCGAAATCCGCGCGGCGGTGCCAGCGGGTCCCGGGCGGCGGGGCGAGAGTGCTCGCGGGTCGTGCGGGCTTTCCGCGATCCGGACTGCGCCGCAGGGCCGGGCGGTTCCCCGAGTTGCGCCGGGCAGGGCTGATCGCCGGACGGGGCTGGGCCGACAGGGCCGGGCCGGGCTGGGCCAGTCCGGGCTGGGCTGGGCTGGACTAGGCCGAGCCGGGCCGGGCTTAGCCGGGCCGGGCTTAGCCGGGCCGGGCTTGGCCGGGCTTAGCCGGGCCGGGCTTGGCCGGGCTTAGCCGGGCTTAGCCGGGCCGGGCTTAGCCGCGCCGAGCTTGGCCGGGCCGGGCTCGGACGAGCTTGGCTGGGCTTGGCCGAGCTGGGGCTTGGCCGGGCTGGGGCGGGCAGGGCCGTTCGCCGGGCAGGGCCGGGCCACTGGATCGGACCGGGCTTGGCCGAGCTAGTCCTGGCCGGGACTTGGCCGGGCTGGGTCGGGCTAGGCCAGGCCGGGCTGGATCGCGGCTGGGGCAGGTCAGGCCAGGCCGAGCCGGGGCCGGGCTGGGTCGGGTCGCGGTCGCGGCAGGGTTGGCTCGCGGAACCGATGCGGTCCGGTCAGTCCGCGATGTACAGGCAATCCCGCCCGTCCCGGGCAGTAGCGTCCGGGTCGTCCAGCCAGCGGCCGCCGTCGGCCAGGTAGCGGAAGCGGAGCCGGGCGCCCGGCGGGACCTCCACGGCGGCCGAGCGCGTGCCGTTCGAGCGTTTGCGGAGTTCGTGGCGGCCGGGCTGCCAGTCGTTGAAGTCGCCGACCACGCTCACCGGGCCGGGCGGGGTGTCGAGCGGCAGCACGAACGTCACCCGCCGGGCCTGCGAGCCGGCGCTCCGGCTGGTCTTGATCACGGCGTTTCCCTTTCCCGTTCCGGCGAATCGGTCTTTCTGAATCGTTTCACGACCGCCGCCGGAAACCCGGACGCGACGAGTGCCGCGTCCGGGTGAAACCGGGGTCAGGTGGTGGACACGTCGTCCAACTGCTCGGCCGCCGGGCGGACCGGGAACAGGTCGCCGCCGGGCGGGGCCGGGATGCGGCCGACCGCGGCCCGGGCCTTCCAGTCGCCCGCGTCAGCGGCGGCGTGCACGCTGTCGAGGGCGGCGTACTGGATGAAGTGGATGTCCGGCAACGGCCATGGTGCGGCACCAGTCGCCGCGGGGAGCAGGTGGTCGACAGCGGCGAAAATACTGCCGCCATTGGGGTTCCGGTACGACCACAGGTCGACGCCCAGGTGCTTGCCCAGCTGCGCGAGGCGAGTCAGGGCGACCAGGTTGAACGTGTGGTAGTGGTACGTCCGGGTGCGGGTCGACTCCTCGGGCTGGCCGCCGTCCGCGGCGATCTGGTGGTCGATCCGGGCTTTGCCGGAGTCACGGACGATCCGGCGGGCGAGGTCGCGCTGCCCGACGTAGCTCGCGGTCGCCGCGGTGAGCAGGTCGTAGAACGTGCCGTGGTTGTTGGTCGCCTTTGCCTCGTCGGTGCCGTTCTTGCTGGTGCGCAACCACGTCAGGAAGTCCGACGACCAGCCGCGGAACGCTTTGCCGTCGGCCTTCGTCCAGCCGGGCGCGCCCGCCTCCAGGATCCGGGCGGCGTCGAGGACCTGGGTGAAGGTGTAGGAGAACTCGATGATGCCGATCCCCCGCCCGTCGGTCTTGCACGGGATGCCCTGCGCGAAGTTCAGGTTCGGGTTCATTTTCGTTGCCGCGTCGAGGAACCAGGTGCGCAGGTCGAGCGCGGCGCGCTGGGCGTACTCGGCCTTGCCGGTGTAGTACCAGGCGAGCGAAAGCTGGTAGATCGAGTTGAACGCGACGAGCCGCTCGGCCTTGTCCGGCACGTTCTTCATCTCGGGGTTGACCTGGCCGTCACGGTCGACGTACGGGCAGCCCTGCGGATTCTCCGGCGTTTTCGGCTGGCTGGGCCAGTAGTACGGGGCGAGGCTCAGGTAGTCGTGCTTGTCGCCGCTCGGCGGGACGCGCTCCTTGTCGACGACCGTCCACGGGCCCTTGGTCAGCGCGTCGTCGGCCTGCTTCAGCAGATTGGACAGGGATGTGCGCAGCGTCGGGTTCCCGGCCATCAGGCCGATTTTGTTGCCTGCCAGGTGCAGGCCGTCGAGCACCACAGTGTCCGGCACGCAGACGAACGAACACGACCGCGGCGCGGGCGCGGCGGTCGCCGCTCCGGCGGTGGTCGCGAGCAGCCCTGCGACCGTCGCGAGAACCGCCGCGAGACGACGCGGACGGGTAGACCGGAAAGGAGGCAGCACCGCAACTCCGTTCAAGAATATGAATACTCCACAGATATGTGAACTGAGATTGAATAGCCGAACGCGCGGGGCCGCGTCAAGGGGACGTCAGGCGGAGCGGCCGCGCCGGACCGGGTTCCGGAGGGTGCCGATGCCCTCGATCATGATGGTGACCTCGTCGTCTTCCTCGAGCGTGACGTCCGGGCCGGGGACGGCTGATGTACCGGTGGCCAGGACGGCGCCGCGCGGGAAAACGTCGCCGCGGTAGAGCCACGACACCAGATCCGGGATCCTGCGATGGAGCCGCGAGGTGGACGTCTCCCCCGCCCAACGCCGTGCTCCGGCGCGATGGATCTCCACAGTGATGCCGAGCGCGTACGGGTCCGGGATGTCTTGTGCGGGCACGATCCACGGCCCGGCCGCGCACGAGCCGCGGTACGTCTTGGCCTGCGGCAGGTACAGCGGGTTCTCGCCTTCGATGCTGCGCGAACTGACGTCGTTGACGATCGTGTAGCCGACGATCTCCGCGTTCGCGTTGCACACCAACGCTAATTCGGGTTCCGGAACGTCCCAAGTGGAATCATCCCGGACACCGATCGGCTCCCCCGGCCCGCGCACCCGATGTCCGACGCTCTTGAAGAACAGCTCCGGCCGCTCTGCCTCGTAGACCCGTGCGTAGACGTCGGCGTCGCCGCTCTCCTCCATCCGCGCCTCGCGCGACACCTCGTAGGTGACTCCGGCGGCCCACACTTCGGTGTCGTCGTCGACCGGCGCTCGCAGCTCGCCCGGTTCGCCTGGCGTCAACTCGACCGCCAGCGCTTCGGCGAAGTCTCCGGCGAGCAGTGAGCCGAGTGTGGTTCCGGGCGGGAGCGTGCCGGTGGATTCGCCGTCGGTGACCTGCCAGCCCGCGGCGGTCTTCACGAGGCGGCGCATCAGTGCGAGTCCCTCGGGACGGCGGAACCGCGGTTGCCGTGCAGGAAATCGAAGTCCGCGCCGAGATGGGCCTGGGTGACGTGCTCGCGGTAGAGCCAGGTGTAGCCGCTGCGGTACGGGCTTTCCGGCGGCGTCCACGCCGCGCGGCGGGCGGCGAGTTCGTCGTCGGGCACGTGCAGGGTCAGCTCGCGCGCCGGGGTGTCGAGCGTGATCCGGTCGCCGGTGCGGACGAGCGCGAGCGGGCCGCCGACCGCCGATTCCGGGCTCACGTGCAGCACGACCGTGCCGTAGCCGGTGCCGGACATCCGGCCGTCGCAGATCCGGACCACGTCGGTGACCCCCTGGTCGAGCAGCTTCTTCGGGACCGGGACGTTCGCCACCTCCGGCATGCCCGGGTAGCCCTTGGGGCCCGCGCCGCGGATCACGAGGATCGTGTCGGGGGTGACTGGCAGTTGTGGATCATCGGCGACGCGGTGGTAGTCCTCCGCGGTGTCGAAGACGAGCGCCGGGCCGGTGTGCGCGAGCAGTCCCGGAGACGCGGCGGATTGCTTGATCACCGCGCCTTCCGGGGCGAGATTCCCGGTGAGCACAGCGGTTCCGGTGCCCGGCGGCTGGAACGGCGCCTCGACCGTGGTGATGACCTCGTCGTTCCAGCATTCCGCGGTTTCCCGGGCCTTGCCGGTGACCGTGCGGACGTCGGCGCGGAGGAGCCCCGCTTCGGCGAGCCTGCTCAACACCACCGGAATGCCTCCTGCGTAACAGAAATCCTCCATGAGGAATTGCCCTGACGGCATCAGGTTCACCAACGTGGGGACTTCACGGCCCAGCTCGTCGAAGTCGCTCATCGCGAGCGGGACGCCGACGCGCCCGGCCAGCGCGAGCAGGTGCACGATCGCGTTGGTGGACCCGCCGATCGCCGCGTTGACCCGGATCGCGTTCTCGAACGCCGCGCGGGTCAGGATTTCCGACGGCCGCAGGTCTTCCTCCACCATCGCGACGATGCGCTGACCGGCTGATTGCGCGGTCTCGAAGCGGCGTGCGTCGACCGCGGGCCAGGTCGCCGAACCGGGCAGCTGCATGCCGAGCGCTTCGGCGAGACAGGCCATCGTCGAGGCGGTGCCCATGGTCATGCAGTGGCCGTTCGAGCGGGCCATGCAGCCTTCGGCGAAGAAGCACTCTTCCTCGGTCATCCGCCCGGTTTTGACTTCTTCCTCGAACTTCCAGACGTGCGTGCCCGAGCCGACGTCGCCGCCGCGGAACTTGCCGTTGAGCATCGGGCCGCCGGTGACCATCACCGCGGGCAAGTCGACGCTCGCCGCGCCCATCAGCATCGCCGGGGTCGTCTTGTCGCAGCCGGAGAGGAGGACGACGCCGTCGAGCGGGTTGGCGCGGATCAGCTCTTCGACCTCCATCGCCATCAGATTGCGGTAGAGCATCGCGGTCGGGCGCATGAGCGTCTCGCCGGTCGCCATCGTCGGGAACGCGAGCGGGAAGCCGCCGGCTTGCCAGACCCCGCGCTTGACCGCCTCGGCGACGCGGTCGAGATGAACGTTGCACGGGGCGAGTTCGGACGCGCTCACCGCGATCCCGATCACCGGCCGGCCGTCGAATACTTCCGGGCCGAAGCCCTGGGACCGCATCCAGGACCGATGGATCATCCCCGCCCGGCCGGACGCCCCGAACCACGCCGCACTGCGCACTCGCCGGCTCCCTTCGCTGGAGCCCTCCTCGATACCCGATCGGGGGGATTCTGGCAATCGACTGAGAATTCCGGTGAACCGGACACTTCGCGGGGGCGCCGGGCGTTGGAGGGGGTGAAAGATGTCGCCGGACAACGCGAGGTGTGCGATGAGCCTGATCGGGACCCTGGTCGGGTACGTCCTGACCGTGTTCATCGTGGTGCTGATAGTGCGGATGGTGCTGGACTGGACGCGTGTGGTCGCTACCGGACCCGCGTGGCTCGGGCAAGCGCGCCGGATCACCCACCGCGCTACCGAGCCGGTGATCGCCCCGGTGCGCCGGGTGCTGCCGCCGATTCGGGCTGGTGGGGTCGGTATTGACTTGGCGTTCACGGTGGTGTTCGTGGCGGCGTTGGTGGTGCGGTCTGTGGCGTTCGCGTTGTGAGGTGGGCGGGCTGGTTTTGATCAGTGCGGGCGCGTTGTGAGCCGAGCGGTCTCGTTCTGGGGCGCGCACCCGCGTCGCGTGCCGTGCGCTCGGGTTCTGCAGCGGGCGTTCGGGCTGCGAGGCGGGCGATCGCGTCGCGAGGAACGCAGCCGCCTTCTGCAGAACGCACTCACATCGTGAGCCGCGCGATCGCGTTGCAAGCCGTGCACTCGGGTTCCGAGGAGCGCGCTCGCGTCGTGAGCCGTGCGGTCACGCCGCGAGGCCGGGCTGAGGATTCCCGGGTCCGGCGGGGTGTCCACAGTGGAACGTCGCGGATACTGCTGTGGAAATCAGCAGCACCCGCGCCCAGCCGACCGGTTGCCGTCAGACAGGGTGAACGGCTCCGCGCCGAGCCCTCCACCCATCACTGCGAACTGAAACCCGCGGATGCGCTCGTACGCTGGGCGGGGTTCGTACCTGCTGGCGGATAGCGGTTGAAGTGGTAGTCGAATTGCCGTGTCACGCTGGTTGGAAGGGTTCCAGGGCGCGGCACCCGATCGCCTGGTAGCGGCTGGTTCAGCGGGAGTCGAGCCGGATTTCCCCGGCGCTGGAAGTGACCTCGATGCGGTGGGCGCCGGTCGGCCGGTCCGGGAGGGTGCCGCTTCGTTCGCCGACCGAGGTCTTCGCCGATACCGCGTAGTCCCTGCCCGGGACGGTGAGGGACACGGCGCCCACGTCGGTTCTGATGGTGGCGTCGGCCGCAGCGGTCAGGGTGATGTCCACTTCTCCGACGGAGGTCACGGCCTTGACCGGCCCGGCGGAGTCCTGGACGGCGACCCTGCCCGCGGACATCGTCAGGTCCAGCGAGCTGATCTTGCCCGCCTCGAATTCGCCTGCTCCCATTTTCCCGGTCACCGCTGCCCGGTCAGGCAGGGTGACGGTGTAGGAGACTACGCATTGGGTTCCGCAGGTTCCGTCGAGTTCGAGCGTCGGGCCGGCCAAGCGATGCCAGACGCCCTCCGGTTTCGCGCCCTGGTAACGGATCTCGCGCTCGACAGTGATCGAGTCGCGGGCACCGCCGGAACGCAGCCGGACGTATCCGGCGGGGCTGTCGATCTTGATCGCCGTCGGCGAACCGGTGAGCGTCGACGTGTCTTTCACGGTGTTGTGCCAAATCCCGACGGAGACGCCGTCACCTCCGTCCTGCTGCACGGGGAGCTGGCACGCCGAGACGCTCGCTGCCAGGACACCAGCCGCGACCAACCGACCACTTCGCACGTTTTCGTCCTCTTCTCTTCAAGACGGACTTTCACGCTATGGCCATGATCAGTTTTCGGGCATCAGGGATGACCCGGACATAGACCAGGGTTTTCTGCTGGACCGCCGAGGTCCCGGGCGTTCGTTGCGGCACTTGCAACGGGATGCGCGGGATCAGGCTGACCCGCGGGCAAACGCGGAGGGAAGGGCGCCGTCGATCGGGTGCTGAGTGTCAGGGCTTTCCGGCGGTGACCGGGGCCGGTTCGTCGTCGGAGCGGCGGCGGGCGGTCCAGGAGTCGTAGCCGCGCAGGAGGAAGCGGTGTGCGGGGCGTTCGACCAGGCGGGTGAGGGCCCAGCCGAGGAGGATGCCGGCGGTGATCATCCCGGCGGTTTGCAGCAGCGGGTCGAGGCCGAGGCCGGACAGCCAGTGCAGCACGAGGTAGCCGATGGCCTGGTGGATCAGGAAGACGCCGTAGGAGACGCCGGCGAACCAGGTGATCGCGCGCTGGGCGAACGGCGGGATGAAGCGGTTCCAGTCGGGACCGGCCGCGGCGAGGGAGATCACCGCGATGCCGATCGCGATGCCGATCGTCGAGCCCCATTCGATGTCGATTCCGGTGGGGGTGACGGTCGCGCCGTGCAGGGCGTGCGCGGTCACGCAGAGGACTTCCAGCAACGCGAACTCCGTCGTGGACACGCGTTTCGTCGTCCAGAGCCGGACCGCGATGCCCGCGACGAAGAGGTGCCAGCGGTGGAAGCCGAAGCCGTCGACGATGACGCGGTACCACTCGGGCGGGCCGGCGATGCGCAGCGGCCATTGCGCGAGCGGGACGAGCAGGGCAGCCCACATGACGACGCGGAACTTGCGGCCGTGGCCCCACCTGCTCCGGAAGAGCAGCGCGGCGACGGTGAACGCCATGAGCTGGAGGGGAATCGTCCAGTGGGAGCCGTCGAGGAAGGGGAACTCGGCGGGCTTCCAGTTCCAGAGCATCAGGAGGTTGCCGGCGAGGTCGCCGAACCGCGGACTGAACCAGCCGGGCGGCGAGAGGTACCGCAGGGCGAAGTAGATCACCACGACCGCGGCGAGGAACGGCGGCAGCAACCGCGCGATCCGGCCCCACCAGTAGCGCCCGAGCGACCCGCGCCCGATCGTGACGGCGGCGAAGTACGCGGAAATCACGAGCAGCAGGCTCGCCCCGATCTGATGCGGGAAGACGAACCGCCGCGGCCCCAGCTCGGGATGCACGACGACGCTCATGAACGTCGCGTGGTACAGCAGCACCAGCACGACGCACCCACCGCGCACGAGGTCCCAGCTGATCCGCCGGTTCCCCGAAGACACGCTCACCGGACGGAACGAGGACACGCGCGCCACGGTAACTGGTGGGGTTCGCGGGGCGGGGAGGGACCCTGGGGCGTGTTGGGCGGGGTATTTCCGGTACAGGGGCCCGGGTTCGCGGTCCAAGGGTGGGCGTGTTTCCGGGAAATCCGTGGTGGCAGAGGGGTTTCTGGCCCGGGGTCGCTCGTGGTTTGCGGGCGGCGAGGCTGTCGCTGTGCGGCGCGGGGTTCCGGTGAGTGAGAGGTTTTAGGTTGGGGGCAAGCGGGATTCACCCGTTGGATGTGACGGACAAATGATTGCTCGGTTTCCGTGAGCGGTGGTGATCGGGAGGCGGCGGGAAGTGATACGGGTCGCGGCTGAATCGGTCTTGCGGGTGGTCGCGTTGCGTGGGCCGCGGGGAGGCGGTATCGGGCGGATTGCCGGGCTTGGGCGCTTTGGGACCTCGGCCGCGAGTTGCGGACATCATCGGCCGGACGCCGCTGCGGGCGAGGCGCGGCCCGGCGAGCGGGTTCGCGGACGCCGTCAGCCAAGTCGCCAGTTCGCGGATCCCGGCGGGCTGGGCTTGACGACGCCCGCCCGGTCGATCGCCGCGCTCAGAGCGGTGCCGCGGCAGGTTCGGCTGGCCGGACCCGGTTGCGGCGGACCCGGGCCGACCGGCTCGACCGAGCCAACCCGGCTTTCGGCTGCCGGTCGAACCGCGCTGGCGGATTGCCCGGCCCGCCCGGCTCAGGTTCGGCGATGGGGAACCGACCGACCCGGCTTGTCGGGCCTGCTCCAGTTCCCGGCTTCCGGTCGCGCGCTCCGAGCTGCGACGGCCGCTTGCTCCGGGCTTGAAGGCGACCTCCTCCGTGACGCCTGTGCCCACGCTCCTGCCAGGAACAGCGCGGCGACAGCGTCACGCCCCAGCCTTGAAAGCGCCCCCTCCTCGGCGACCCCGCACGCCATCCAGCCGGAGACAGAGCAGAGACGACATCAGGCTGCCAGCTTGAAAACGACCTCCTCCGTGACAACCCTGCCCACGCTCTTGCCAGGAACAGAGCGACGACAGCACTGCGCCCCAGCCTTGAAAGCGCCCCCTCCTCGGCGACCCCGCACGCCACCCCGCCGGAGACAAAGCAGGGACGGCGTCAGGCTCCCGGCTTAAAGGCGACCCCCTCCGCGGCAACCGTGCCCACGTTCCTGCCAGGAACAGAGCGGCGACAGCATCACGCCCCAGTCTTGAAAACAACCTCCTCCGTGACGACCGTGCCCGCAGTACGGCCCGGAGCGGTCTGGTGGCCCCAGTACAGGTTCGTGTGCGCGATGACCTGCGCGGGCGACGGGGCTCCCCACTTGGTGAGGTCTTCTGTCGTGTGGGCATCGCTCACCAAGGTCGCGTCGTAGCCTCGGGCGAAGGCGCCGTGGAGGGTGGAGCGGATGCAGGCGTCCGTTTGGGCTCCGCTCACCACCAGGTGACCGACCTTCAGGTCAGCAAGGATTGATTCCAGGGTGGTGTCTTCGAAGGAGTCGCCATACGACTTCTCGACCAGCGGTTCGGCGGGCGAGGGCGTCAGCTCAGGGACCAGGCCCCATTCGGGGCTGCCCTTCTCCAGGCCCTCGCCGGAGTGCTGGACCCAGACGACAGGGACGTCAGCAGCCCGGGCTTTGTCCACCAGGGCGGCTACGTTCGCGACGACGGCGTCGCGCTCGTGGGAGTCTGCGACGACGCCGTTCTGTACGTCGACGACGAGCAGTGCGGTGTTCGGGCGGTCGTTGAGCGTGGTCATGGATCTTCCCTCCAGTCAGGTACCGCTCACGCTAGACCCGACCACCGACAAAAAACGGCGAAGTCACTCCGGACGGAGGGCATCGTGCGGGGAAGACGGGCCGAATTCGGTTTCGAAGCGGGTCAGGAGGCGGGACAGGAGGGCGTTCAGGTCGGACAGGTCGTCCGCGCCTAGGGCCGACGTGAACAGGGCCTGCTCACGGTCGGTGCGTTTCTTCGTGGCGGCGGCCCAGCGGGCGCGGCCTTTGCGGGTCAGGCGGACGGGGCGGCTGCGGCCGTCCGAAGCGGCGGCGACGCGTTCCACCAGGCCCGCTCGTTCCAGGCGGTCGATGCGGACGGTGACGGTTCCGGAGGTGACGCCCAGGCGGTCTCCCAGTTCCTTCGGCGTCAGCACCGCGGCACGGCCGGATCGGTGCAGAGCCGACAATGCTTGCCAATCCCCCGTGCTGAAGCCGTATTCCTCCGCCACGCCGCGCAGCACCTGTTCGAACTGCCGCGACAGCCTGCCGATTCGCTGCCGGGCCGCTTCGACCTGCTCCTCCACGCCGTCCGGCATCACGGCCAGCCATTCGGGCAGGCCTGCCTCCACTGAGTCCAACTGGACACTCCCTCGAAGCTCAAGGTAGTTTGGTTTGAGTATCAAGCTATCTGGTTCTGGGGAGGTTCGCATGTCCGGACGCGTCTGGTTCATCACGGGAGCGAGCAGCGGGTTCGGCCGCGTGCTCGCGGAAACCTTGCTGGCGCGCGGGGAAAAGGTCGTGGCGACAGCGCGCGACACAACGGCGCTCGACGGGTTGAAGACGTTCAAAGCCCGGCTGGACGTCACGGATCCGGCGTCGGTGGAAGCGGCGGTGAGCGCGGCGATCAGCGAGTACGGGCGGATCGACGTGCTGGTCAACAACGCCGGGCACGGGCTGGTGGGGGCGCTCGAGGAACTGACCGACGCGCAGGCGCGGCAGGTGCTCGAGACCAACGTGTTCGGCGTCCTGAACGTCACGCGCGCGGTGCTGCCGCATCTGCGGGCGCAGCGCAGCGGGCACATCGTGCAGTTGTCGTCGGTCGGCGGGGTGGTCGGGAATCCGGGGCACGCGCTCTACGCGACGTCGAAGTTCGCACTGGAAGGGATGTCCGAGGCGCTCGCCGGGGAGGTCGCGCCGCTCGGGATCCGGGTGAGCCTGGTGGAGCCGGGGCCGTTCCGGACGGACTTCGCCGGGCGGTCGATGGCGTTTTCCGAGCCCATCGACGACTATCGCGACACTCCGGCAGGCGTTATGCGCCAACGGTTTTCCGCACAGGACGGCGCGCAGCCGAATGATCCGGCGAAGGCTGCCGAGGCCATTCTTAAACTGGTCGACACGCCGGACGCGCCGCTGCGGCTGCCGCTCGGGCCCGAGGCGGTGAACCGGATCCGGGCGAAGCTGGAGCAGCAGCTCGCGGATCTGGCGGCGTGGGAGAAAGTTTCGCTGGACACGCGTTATCCGGACGACTGAACGAACTCAGCCGTCCGGACAATCCGGCGCGTCAGCCCACCGGGCCTTCGGCGGGCACGACGGTGACGTTCTGCTGCTGGCCGGTCTGGTCGACGACGGTCACGGTCAGCTTGTCGCCCGGGTGGTGCTGATCCATCAGGGTGGTCAGCGCGGTGGGCGAGTCGACTGCTTTGCCGTCCACCGCGGTGATCACGTCGCCGGCGGCCAGGCCTGCCTTCGCGGCGGCGCCGTCCGGGACTACCTGCTGGATCGCCGCGCCGGAGCCGGATCCGCCCTGCTGCTGTTGTTGCTGCTGTCCGGCATCGCTGACGGTCACGCCCAGGAACGCGCTCTTTCCAATGTGGACGGTGTCCGAACCGGTGCCGCCGACGATCTCGTGGGCGATGGAGATCGCCTGGTTGATCGGGATCGCGTAGCCCTCGTTCCCGCTGGACCCCTGAGAACCGTTGCCCTGCGAGTCGCCTTGGGAGCCGCTGCCGGGGAAGCCGTTGCCGAGCCCGCCGTGGCTGCGCCGTCCGCCGCCGCCGTTGAACTGGTACCCGGCCGAGGCCGCGGTGTCCACGCCGACGACCTGGCCCTGCGCGTTCACGAGCGGGCCGCCGGAATCGCCGGACTGGATGTTCGCGTCGACCTGGATCAGGTCCTTCAGCTGCTCGGACGAGCTGTTCGATTCGTCGGACGCGGTGATCGACTGGTTCAGCGCGGTCACCCGGCCCCCGGCCGGAACCGGCGCTCCCCCGGCGCCGCCGGCGTTGCCGAGACCGACGACCGCGTCGCCGACCTTCACCGAGGACGAATCGCCGAGCGTTTCCGTGGCCAGCCCAGACGCGTCAGCAAGCTTGAGCACCGCGACGTCGTGGCTCCGGTCGTAGCCGAGCACGGACGCGGTGTACGTCTGGCCGTTGCCGATGTCGGTGACCTTGATGCTGGTCGCGCCCTCGACGACGTGGTTGTTCGTGAGCACCTCGCCGTCGGCGGTGAGCACGATGCCGGTGCCCGCCGCGGCCGCGCCCTGGTAACCGAGTTCGGTGTTGATGTTGACGATGCCCGCGCTGACCTTCTTCGCGATCGCCTGCGGGTCGATGGCCGTGTTCGACGGCGGGTTGGTCTGGTTGCCGATCGAGCCGAAGTTCTGGTTTCCGGAGACCCCGGGCGGCGCGGACGGCGTCCACACGAAGTGCCCGACCCCGAGCCCGACGGCGACTGCCACCGCGATCGCACCGACCGTGACGGCCGCGGTCCGCAACGGGTGACTGGCCCGCTGCGGCCGGTGGTACGGCGTCGCGAACTGCTGCGTCGGATGCGGCTGACCGGCGTACTGGCCGCCGGGCTGCGGGCCGTACGCGCCGGGCGGCGGGTTCCAGGCCTGTTGCTGTCCCCAGCCCTGCTGGTACGGCTGGCCCGCTCCCGGCGAATAGGGGTGCGCCGGTCCGCCGTAGCCGGGCTGTCCCTGGTCCTGCCCGCCTCGCTCCTGCTCGTTCATGGTCCGCTCCCGCGTCTCGTGACCCTCCGCCAGCTCAGCAAACACCCGGTACCTGAGATTTTCCTTGCCGTCGTCCGTGCGGAAGCTGTGTACCCGCGCGGGCGGCGCGAAGAGGGCCCCGCCCGGCTCGGGAAAGAGCCGGACGGGGCCCGCGGAGACCGCGCCTTCTCCGTGCCGCCGGGGTTCCGGCGGCGAGGGTGGTCAGCTCACGTGCACGTAGTCGACCACCAGCTGTTGCGGGAACTGGGTGTTGCCGTCCGGGTCGCCCGGCCAGTCGCCGCCCACCGCGAGGTTCAAGATGAGATAGAACGGGTGGTCGTACACCCATTTCTTGCCGTTCAGGTCCGCCGGGGTGCGGGTTTGGTAGGCCTGTCCGTCGACCAGCCAGACGATCTTGTTCGGCGACCAGTCGACCGCGTAAGTGTGGAAATCGTCGGAGAAGTTCGGGCCGTTGAACGCCGCGCCGATGCCGCCCGCGCCCGAGTAGCCGGGGCCGTGGATGGTGCCGTGCACGGTGTTCGGCTCCTTGCCGATGTTCTCCATCACGTCGATCTCGCCGTCGTCCGGCCACTGCCCGCCGCCGAGCATCCAGAACGCCGGCCACATTCCCTGCCCGCGCGGCAGTTTCATCCGGACTTCCATGTGCCCGTACGCCTGGCTGAACTTGCCGGCGGTGTTGAGCCGCGCCGAGGTGTACTGGCAGGCGCCGTACCAGCAGTTGTTGCCGGAGTTCTCTTTCTTGGCGGTGATCACGAGGTGGCCCTGGCCGTCGAGCGCGCCGTTCGCCGCGCCTGAGGTGTACCACTGCCGTTCGTGGTTGTTGCCGTTGTTGTCGCCGGTTTCGTAGCTCCACTTGCCCCCGTCGGCGGGCGCGCCCGCCGGGCCGTCGAAGTCGTCGGAGAACCCGGCGGCCGGAGCGGCGGCGGGGGCGGCGTTCCCCGCGGGCGTCAGCGCGACCGCACTGGCGACGGCGAGCGCCGCGGGAATCGCGAGCAGCCGCCACCGGGAAGAGGTGTGCGTGGACGTCATTGTCATCCCTCAATCACTCGAGGGGCGGCCTGGCGGCGCCACCCCGGGTTTGTTGTGGATGGCAACAAAGTATGCCCACCAGCGCCTTCACCGGCAAGACGTTCCGTGGGTCATTTTCCGACCGACGGTGGGGAAAGGTGCTCCCGGGAGGCATTCCGGGCAAGGCCGGGTGACCGGACGGGCAAGCGGTCAGATCATCCGGCTCGATCAATACCGGACGGACTCGAGCGGGGCAGGGCAGGGTACGTGAGGGCCACCTTCACGGAATCTGATTCCCTCAGGGTTCCCCTCACGACCCGCACGGGTCAGCGGCGCGCCGGAGTGGCAGGTGGCGGATCAAGCCTCGGTGTCGGCGGAGGCGCGTTCCTCCAGCAGCCACAGCACCCCGCTCGGCGGAAGCTGCAACACCGCCGACGCGGGCTGACCGTGCCACGGCTCCTCAGTCGCCTCCACCGCGCCCAGGTTCCCGACCCCGGAACCGCCGAACGACTCCGCGTCCGTGTTCAGCACCTCGGTCCACCGGCCCGCGGCCGGAAGGCCGACCCGGTAGTCGTGATGCGGGACCCCGGCGAAGTTGGCGATGCACGCCAGCCGCGAGCCGTCCGCGCCCAGGCGCAGGAAGCTCAGCACGTTTCCGGCCGAGTCGTTCGCGTCGATCCAGCGGAAGCCGTCGGGCCGGACGTCGCCGCTGAACAGCGCGGCGGTGTCGCGGTAGATCGCGTTCAGCTGCCGGATCAGGCCGCGGACGCCGCGGTGCAGCGGGGTTTCCAGCAGGTGCCAGTCCAGCGACCGCGACTCCGACCATTCCCTCGGCTGGCCGAATTCGCCGCCCATGAACAGCAGCTGCTTGCCGGGATGCGCCCACATGAACGCCAGCAGCGAGCGCAGCCCGGCCGCCTTGTTCCAGTCGTCGCCGGGCATCCGTTCCCACAGCGAACCCTTGCCGTGCACCACTTCGTCGTGCGACAGCGGCAAAACGAAATTCTCGCTCCACGCGTACACGAGCGAGAACGTCATCTCGTTGTGGTGGTACGCCCGGTGGATCGGCTCGTGCGACAGGTACCGGAGCGTGTCGTGCATCCAGCCCATGTTCCACTTGAAGCCGAAGCCCAGACCGCCCAGATGCGTCGGGCGGGTGACGCCGGGCCAAGCGGTGGATTCCTCGGCCACCATGACCACGCCGGGGTGTCGCTTGTAGACAGTCGCGTTCAGCTCCTGCAGAAACCGGACGGCGTCGAGGTTTTCCCGGCCGCCGTACTCGTTCGGCAGCCACTCGCCGTCCTTGCGCGAGTAGTCGAGGTACAGCATCGAGGCGACCGCGTCGACGCGCAGACCGTCGAGGTGGAACTCCTCCAGCCAGAACAGCGCGTTCGCGACGAGGAAGTTGCGCACCTCGTTGCGGCCGAAGTTGAACACGAGCGTGCCCCAGTCCGGCTGCTCGCCGCGGCGCGGGTCTTCGTGCTCGTACAGCGGGCTGCCGTCGAAGCGCGCCAGCGCCCAGATGTCGCGCGGGAAATGCGCGGGCACCCAGTCCACGAGCACGCCGATGCCGCGCTGGTGCAGGTGGTCGACGAGGTACCGGAAGTCGTCCGGCGAACCGAAGCGCGACGTCGGCGCGTAGTACGACGTGACCTGGTAACCCCACGAGCCGCCGAACGGATGCTCGGCCACCGGCAGGAATTCGACGTGCGTGAAGCCGGTTTCCTCGACGTAGTCGGCCAGTTGGTCGGCCATCTCTCGGTAGCCGAGCCCGGGCCGCCACGAGCCGAGGTGCACCTCGTACACGCTCATCGGCGCGTCCGCCCAGTCGGTCGCCTCGCGCCGGGCCACCCAGTCGTCGTCGCCCCAGGCGTACGACGATTCGGTCACCTTCGACGCGGTCGCGGGCGGCACCTCGGTGGCGAACGCCATCGGGTCGGCCTTCTCGTGCCAGTGCCCGTCCGCGCCGAGGATGCGGAATTTGTAGCAGCTGCCCACGGAAACACCGGGGACGAACAGCTCCCACACGCCCGAAGACCCGAGCGAGCGCATCGGGTGGCCGCGGCCTTCCCACGCGTTGAAGTCGCCGATCACCCGCACGCCGCGCGCGGTCGGCGCCCACACCGCGAAGGACACGCCTTCGACGACGCCGTTCGGAGTGTCGTACCGGCGCACGTGCGCGCCCAGCACGTCCCATAGCCGCTCGTGCCGTCCTTCGCCGATGAGGTGCTGGTCCAGCTCCCCCACCGTCGGCAGCCAGCGGTACGGATCGTCGGTGACGACCGTGTGGTTGTCGTAGCCGACCTCGATCCGGTAGTCGCCGGGATGTTCCGGCAGCGCCGCGGCGAACAGCGCGTCCGCCACGCGCTCCAGCGGAACGCGGCGCTCGCCCGCGACGACCGACACCGACGTCGCGCCCGGGCGCAGCGCGCGCACGACGATGTCGCTGCCGTCGGTGTGCACGCCGAGCACCGAGTGCGGGTCGTGGTGCTCGCCTGCCAGCAGCCGGTCGATGTCGAGCGGAGACGGCGCCGCCGAGGGCAGATCCGCGGGGACAGCGTTCACGGGGGTCACTCGCTTCCGTCGGTGCTGCGGGCGATCGCCGCCAGGGGCACGCTCAGCCAGTCCGGCCGGTTCGCGTGCTCGTAGGCGACCTCGTACACCGCTTTGTCCAGTTCAAAGGCGCGGAGCAGGCCCGCGTGCGCCTGCGGGTCGCCGACCGGGCCGCCGGCGCGGGCGTACCCGGAGCAGAACGCGGCGCGGTTGCGCCGAGCCCATTCCATCGCGTGCCGGGTCACGTCCGCGTTCTCGGGCTGCCCGACGAGCCGCTGGTGCGCCGCGTAGTCGAACGACCGCAGCATGCCCGCGACGTCGCGCAGCGGCGAGCGCAGCGCGTGCCGTTCCGCGACCGGGGCGGCCGGTTCGCCTTCGAAGTCCAGCAACAGCCATCCGTTGACGGTACGCAGCACCTGGCCCAAGTGCAGATCGCCGTGGATGTACTGCATGACTATCGGCGACTCGTGCGCGCGCACCGTCTCGAATACTTCGCGCAGCGCGGGCGCGTGCACGGCCAGCTCCGGGACCACACTGGACACCTGGTCGAGGCGCTCGGTCATGGCGCGCACCGTGCGGTCCAGCTCGTCGCTGTCCGCGGGCTCGGTGCCGAGCGCGGTCGCCAGGTCCGCGTGCACCTCGGCCACCGCGGCGCCGAGCCGCTCGGATTCGCCCGCGAAATCGCCGCCCGCCTCGGCCGCGGCCTGGTCCGGTTCGGCCAGCAGGTCCCGCACGCTCGTGGTCGCCATCGCCCAGCCGTCGACCGCGTCCGGCAGGAACTCCTGCAGCATCCCCATCGTCGCGGGCTCGCCGTGCAGATCGCCGGAGATCGAGCCGACCACGCGGGCGATGTGCTTGCAGCCCGCGTCCTGCAGCGCGCGGTGCAGCAGCAGGTCCTTGTTCGTCCCCGCGCTGAGCTTGCGGAACAGCTTGAGGATGTACTGCCCGCCGTACACCAGCGAGGTGTTGCTCTGTTCGGCGGTGATCGGCCGCGAGCGCAGGCCGGGCTCGAGCGTCGCGTCCGGTTCCGCCGCGAACCGCAGCGGCCCGGCGGACTCGCCCGCCGCCATCCGGTCCAGCAGCCCGGCGGTGAGGTCCGCGTCGCCGCTCGCCTCGTAGAGCCCGTCGCCGAGCACCGCGGCCGAAGCGACCTCGGGAACCCCGGACCGGCTGCCGACCAGCAGCTGGTACGGCTCGGTGCGGTCGCCCTGCACCACGTCGACGACCGCGTGCACCAGCAGCGGATCGGGACCGGCCAAGGCGGTCAGCTCGACCGGGCGGACCTCGTCGACCGGCCGGTCCTTGCCCGCGAACCAGCGCTGCGCGGGCAGCCAGTCCGGCAGCAGGGCGGTCAGCGCGCGGGAAACCTCGGGCAGTTCGGGCGGGGAACCGTGGTGCGACAGCGGACTCACCTCATTCTTCCGGCTCGAGCAGCTGGAACCAGTAGAACCCGTGGCCGGGCAGCGTGAGCAGGTACGGCAGCTCGCCGATGTCCGGGAACCGCACGCCGCCGGTCAGCTCGACCGGCGTCGCGCCCTGGTGCGCGGACAGGTCCAGCTCCACCGGCTGCGGGAACCGGGACAGGTTGTTGACGCACACCACGACGTCCTCGCGGCCGTCCGGGCGCAGCCACCGGCGCTGGTAGGCGAGCACGCTCGGGTTCGAGCCGCCGAGGTCGGCGAAATCGCCCTGGCCGAACGCGTGGTGCTGCTTGCGCACCTCGATCATCCGGCGCGTCCAGTTCAGCAGCGACGACGCGTTGTCCGCCTGCGCCTCGACGTTGAGCGCCTGGTGCCCGTACACCGGGTCCATGATCACCGGCAGATAGATCCGGCCGGGGTCGCAGGTGGAGAACCCGGCGTTGCGGTCCGGGGTCCACTGCATCGGGGTGCGGACGGCGTCGCGGTCGCCGAGCCAGATGTTGTCGCCCATGCCGATCTCGTCGCCGTAGTACAGCACCGGCGACCCGGGCAGCGACAGCAGCAGCGCGGTGAACAGCTCCTGCTGGTCGCGGTCGTTGTCCAGCAGCGGGGCCAGCCGGCGGCGGATGCCGATGTTGGCCTTCATCCGCGGGTCCTTGGCGTATTCGGAGTACATGTAGTCGCGCTCTTCGTCGCTGACCATCTCGAGCGTGAGCTCGTCGTGGTTGCGCAGGAAGATGCCCCACTGCGTGCCGGACGGGATCTGCGGCGTCTGCAGCAGGATCTCCGAGATCGGGAACCGCGACTCCCGGCGCACCGCCATGAAGATCCGCGGCATCAGCGGGAAGTGGAACGCCATGTGGCATTCGTCGCCGCCGGACTCCGCGTCGCCGAAGTACTCGACCACGTCGGTCGGCCACTGGTTCGCCTCGGCCAGCAGGATCCGGCCGGGGTATTCGTCGTCGACGACTTTGCGGCAGCGCTTGAGGAAATCGTGCGTGCGCGGCAGGTTCTCGCAGTTGGTGCCCTCCTGTTCGAACAGGTAGGGCACGGCGTCGAGGCGGAAGCCGTCGATGCCGATGTCGAGCCAGAACCGCAGCACGTCGATCATCGCGTCCTGCACGGCCGGGTTCTCGTAGTTGAGGTCCGGCTGGTGGGAGAAGAACCGGTGCCAGTAGAACTGGCCGCGCACCGGGTCGTAGGTCCAGTTGGACGTTTCGGTGTCGACGAAGATGATCCGCGCGTCGGCGTAGCGGGAGTCGTCGTCGCTCCACACGTAGTAGTCGCCGTACGGGCCGTCCGGGTCCGAGCGCGACTGCTGGAACCACGGGTGCGCGTCCGACGTGTGGTTCAGCACCAGGTCGGTGATCACCCGGATGCCGCGCCGGTGCGCCTCGTCGAGCAGGTACACGAAGTCCTCGACGCTGCCGAATTCCGGCAGCACGGCACGGAAATCGCTGATGTCGTAGCCGCCGTCGCGCAGCGGCGAGGCGTAGAACGGCGGCAGCCACAGGCAGTCCACCCCGAGCCATTCGAGGTAGTCGAGCCTGCCCGCCAGCCCGCGCAGGTCGCCCGTGCCGTCGCCGTTCGAATCGGCGAACGCGCGCACCAGCACCTCGTAGAACACCGCGCTCTTGAACCATTCCGGGTCCTTCGGCGCCGCGTGCGCGTGCGCGAAGTCGTCCGCCTGCGGCTCGACCAGCAAGCCGTCGGCCGTCACCGCCTCCCCCGTGTGCGGCACGTCCGCCAGTCCCGCCGCGGCGCCGGGCCGGCTGTCCTCGTCCATCGTTCCACCTTGTCGTGAGTGCGTGTGCTGAATGGTGGTTATCCCGAACGGACCCGGGATAACCACTCGCGAAGTGCTGTTGTCGGGTTCAGGCCGCTAACCTGCGGCGCAGAGCCACGATGTGCGCGACCGCCCGCCACGGTTCGAGCCGGACGAAGTTCGCCTGGCCCCAGTCCCACGTCTCGCCGGTGACCTCGTCGTGCGCGATCAGCCGTTCGGACCAGTCGAAGCCGAGCGCGGGAAGGTCGAGCCAGAGCGTGCCCTCGTGCGCTCCGTGCGGGTCGAGGTTCACCACCGTGACGACCGTGTCACCGGTCGCCGGGTCCTGTTTGGAGTAGGCCAGCAGCGCTTCGCTGTCGACGTGGTGAAAGCGCAGCGACCGCATGCCCTGCAGCGCCGGATGCGCGCGGCGGACGGCGTTGAGCCGGGTCAGCCACGGTTCCAGCGAACGGCCTTCGGCGAGCGCGCGGGCGAAATCGCGCGGGCGCAGCTGGTACTTCTCCGAGTCGAGGTACTCCTCGCTGCCCGGCCGCACCGCCTCGGATTCGAACAGCTCGTAGCCGGAGTACACGCCCCAGGTCGGCGACATCGTCGCGGCGAGCGCGGCGCGCAGCGCGAACATGCCGGGCCCGCCGTGCTGCAGCGATTCGTGCAGGATGTCCGGAGTGTTCACGAACAGGTTCGGGCGGCCGTGGTCCCAGTGCGCGACGAGATCGGTGCCGAACTCGGTCAGCTCTTCTTTCGTGGTGCGCCAGGTGAAATACGTGTAGCTCTGCGTGAAGCCGAGCTTCGCCAGCCCCCACAGCCGGGCCGGGCGGGTGAACGCCTCGGCGAGGAACAGCACGTCCGGATGCGCGTCCTTCACCGACTGGATGAGCCACGCCCAGAAGTCCGGCGGCTTGGTGTGCGGGTTGTCGACCCGGAAGATCCGCACCCCGTGCGACACCCAGTGCAGCACGACGCGCAGCACCTCGTCGTAGATGCCGCGCGGGTCGTTGTCGAAGTTGACCGGATAGATGTCCTGGTACTTCTTCGGCGGGTTCTCCGCGTAGGCGATGGTGCCGTCCGGGCGGGTGGTGAAGAACTCCGGGTACTTGACCACCCACGGGTGATCGGGCGCGGCCTGCAGCGCGAGGTCGAGCGCGACCTCGAGGCCGAGTTCCTCCGCGCGGGCGGTGAAGGAGTCGAAGTCCTCGATCGTGCCGAGCTCCGGGTGGATCGCGTCGTGCCCGCCCTCGTCCGCGCCGATGGCCCACGGCGAGCCGACGTCGTCCGGCGTCGCGTCGAGAGTGTTGTTGGGGCCCTTGCGGTTCACGCGGCCGATGGGGTGCACCGGCGGCAGGTACACGACGTCGAAACCCATGCCCGCGACGCGGTCCAGCTCGCGCTCGGCGGTGGCGAAGGTGCCGTGCACCGCGCGGCCCTGCGCGTCGAGGCCGCCGGTGGAACGGGGGAAGAATTCGTACCAGGAACCGAAAGCGGCGCGCTTGCGGTCGACCCACAGCTTCAGCACGCGGCCCTTGGTGATCAGCTCGCGCACCGGGAAATCGTGCATCAGCTGGCGGACCTCGGGCGACAGCGCCGGCCCGACGCGCTCGGCGAGATCGCGTTCGTCGTCGCGCAGCGCGGCCGCGGCCCCGGCGAGCAGCGGGCGCTCGGCCCGGCGCTCCGGGCGGCGCGACACCCGGTCGAGCAGCAGCGCCCCGCTCTCCAGGTCGTTGGCCAGCTCCCCCGGCCCCTGCCCGGCGGCGATCTTCACCTCGACCGCGTGCTCCCAGGTGGCCCACGGATCGCTCCACGCGTCCACGCGATAGGTCCACATGCCCTCGGCGTCGGGCACGATCACCGCGCCGAACCGGTCGAGCCCCCGGCCCTGCTCGGCCATCCGCGTCTGGCGCGCGGCGCGGTCGCCGGGACCGCGCCAGGCGACCGTGGCGGCCACCGCGTCGTGGCCCTCCCGCCAGACCGTGGCCGTGACGGGGAAATGTTCGCCTGCAACGGCTTTGGCCGGATATCGGCCGCAGCTGACAATGGGTGCGACGTCGTCGATCCCGAGCCTGCCGGTCATGGCAATGCCCCTTTTTCACGGTGGGTGGGAGGGTGGTCGGAGTGTGCTTCCGCGAGCACGGTCAGTGTGCCTGATTCCTCCAAAGCCGTTGACAGCGGGGCCTTTTTCGGAAATTCCCGCCACCCGGTCGGGCGAAACGCGCCCATTCGGCGGAACTCCCGGACGCATTCCCGTCTCCCGCCCGCAACACGAACGCCGAATTGCGTTAACAATCGCCCGCCACGTTCCGGTGATTACCCGCGAGTATCGATACTGACGCCCGTGAGCGGAGCGTGCGGGACTAAAGCTGCGGGATCTCCACCGTGTCCCGCGGCGCGCGCAGCAACAGCAACGACCGCGCCTCGACCGTGATCCGCGCCTTCGGCTCCAGCACGCCGGGGTTCGCCGGAGTGCCGTCGGCGGTGCTGGTGTCCAAAGTGGGCTTGAAGGTCTCGCCGTACTCCGGTCCGGGCAGCACGATCTCGGCCGGTTCCGCGCCCGCGTGCAGCACCAGCAGCCACGAATGGTCGGTGACGAGCGCGCCCTCGCGGTTGCGCGCCTGGCTGTTCGACCCGTCGATCCACATGCAGAGCGTGCGGCGGTCCTCGTCGAACCAGTCGATCTCGTCGAACTCCTCGCCGTCCGGGCGGAACCACACGAGGTCGGGCTTGCCGGTGACCGTCGTGCGGCCCTCGAAGAACTCCGGCTGCCGCAGCGCCGGGCTGTGCGCGCGCAGCCGGATCAGGCGGCGGGCGAACTCGAGCATCGGCTCCGAGGTCTCGGTCGGGGTCCAGTCGACCCACGACGTTTCGTCGTCGAGGCAGTAGGCGTTGTTGTTGCCCTGCTGGGTCCGCCACATCTCGTCGCCCGCGGTGAACATCGGCGTGCCGGTGGACAGCAGCAGCGTCGCGAACAGGTTGCGCGCTTGGCGGGTGCGCAGCGCGACGATCGCCGCGTCGTCGGTCTCGCCCTCCGCGCCGTGGTTCCACGACCGGTTGTCGTTCGTGCCGTCGCGGTTGTCCTCGCCGTTGGCCTCGTTGTGCTTTTCGTTGTAGGACACCAGGTCCCGCAGCGTGAAGCCGTCGTGCGCGGTGACGAAGTTGATCGACTGCCACGGCCGGCGCAGGTTGTGGTCGTACAGATCGGACGAGCCGGACAGCCGGTACGCGAGGTCGCGGACGCCGGTCGCGCCGCGCCAGAAATCGCGGACCGTGTCCCGGTAGCGGCCGTTCCACTCGGCCCACTGCGCGCCGAAATCGCCGACCCGGTAGCCCTCGCCGGTGGCGTCCCACGGTTCGGCGATCAGCTTGCAGCGCGACAGCACCGGGTCGGTGGTGATCGCGGTGAGCATCATGGACTCGCGGTCGAACATCTCGCCGCGCGGGCGGCCGAGCGTGCTCGCCAGGTCGAACCGGAAGCCGTCGACGCCCATCTCCTGCGTCCAGTACCGCAGCGAATCGGTGACCAGGCGGACGACCGTCGGCGAACCGGCGTCGAGGGTGTTGCCGCAGCCGGTCAGGTCGGCCATGTGGCCGCGGCGGGTGTGCAGGTAGTACGCCGGGGCGTCGAGGCCGCGCAGCGAGAGCGTCGGGCCGTCCGGGCCGCCTTCGCAAGTGTGGTTGAAGACAACGTCGAGCAGCACCTCGATGCCGGCCGCGTGCAGGGCCGCCACCATCGTGCGGAATTCCTCGACCTCGCGGCCCGGCTCGCTCGCGTACCCGGCGTGCGGCGCGAAGTAGCCCAGCGGCGAGTAGCCCCAGTAGTTGTGCCGTCCCGAGCGGATCAGCGCCGGCTCGTCGGCGAACGCGTGCACCGGCAGCAGTTCGACGGTCGTGACGCCGAGCCGGGTCAGATGCTCGATCGCGACCGGGTGCGCGAGGCCGAGGTACGTGCCGCGCAGCGCCTCCGGGATGAACGGATGCTGCTGGGTGAAGCCCTTGACGTGGAGTTCGCAGATCACCGACTCCTCGAACGGCACCTCGGGTTTGATCCCGGTGTCCTGCCCGCCCGGCGAGGTGACCACCGACAGCGGCACCGCGCCCAACGAGTCCACAGTGGACATCGGACCGCGCTCGGGGTCGCCGGTGAAGCCCTGCGCGGCGTGCAGCCCGGCGAGCCTGCCGTCGATCCGGCGCGCGTACGGGTCGACGAGGAGCTTGGCCGGGTTGCAGCGGTAGCCGCGTGCCGGGTCGTACGGACCGTGCACGCGGTAGCCGTAGCGCTGGCCGACCGTGACGCCAGGGACGAGGCCGTGCCAGACGCCGAACGTGCGTTCGGTCAACTCGATCCGCCGCTCGGAACCGTCGTCCCCGACGAGGCACACCTCCACCGCGTCGGCGACGGCGGACGTCACCGCGAACCGGACGCCGCCCGCCTCCGGGTGGGCGCCGAGCGGGAACGGCCGTCCGGCGAGGACCTGGTTGTCGGTTGCGGGTCGCTGTGCCATGCGCCGATCTTTTCAAACCCGGGGCGGCGGCGGGCTCCGGCGCTTGGCTGAACTTGCCCAGGTTAGGGGTGATGACCTGGGCCGATGGCGTCCCAGACAGGGGTCAGGCCGGGCGCGCCCCGAAGGCAGCCTCGACAGCGAGGCTGTCCTCGTACATGTGGTGCTTCGCGATCAGCCCGTCCCGGACTGCCGTCGCGAACCGCTTACCGCCAGCCTTGACCTGCTGAAAGCTGACTCCGAAGAGACAGCGGCCGCACCCCACTCACCCCAACGCGGGATCGCGTCGGCGTCTGACGGAGCTGCGTGCACGGCCCCCCGGGCCGGGTACGC
>NZ_JBSFNS010000034.1:0-84063 GCF_053587275.1 Amycolatopsis sp. NPDC003676 | reverse complement strand
CAGGGCGTCGACCGGGCCGGGGACCTGGGCCGCCAGCGCGTCCAGATCGGAGAGCGACGCCACATCGCCGCGGACGGCTGTCGCGCGGTCACCGACTTGGGCCAAAGCAGAGGGGAAATTGCCTAAGGCGGGAAAGATGCCTTGACAAGCACCCCCAGACCGCAGGGACGCTTTATCTCGGGGTGCGGGGGAGGGGCTGGGTGCCTCGATCGTTGGGTGCATCGGTGCGGGGTTTTCTTGTCTTGTAAGGGAAAATGCTGTGGTCCGTGACGCTGTTTAGTATTGACTGGGTTTGTTTTGTCTGGCTAAACTTGTCGGGACGGAAGGAGGGCCGGGGCTGTGGTGGAGAGCGATCCTGCTGTGCGGGTTGGGGTGGCGATCAAGCGGGTCCGGTCCGAGCGCGGCATGACGTTGCGGGAGTTGGCTGAGCGTTCTGGGCTCTCGCCTGGGTTTCTCTCGTTGGCTGAGCGTGGTGTTAACTCGATTTCGTTGACCTCGTTGTTCGCGATCGCTGGTGCGCTCGAGGTGGATGCGGTCGAGTTGCTCGGGTCGGCCGGCAAGCGGAGCCAGGCGGAGTACGCGGTGTCTCGGCAGGACGATCCTCGGGCGACTCGCGTTGTCATGGGTGAGCGGGAGCATCGGGTGCTTACCGCTGAATTGCCTGATCAGCGCATTGAAGTGCTGGCTACCAAGGTGCAGCCGACTAGTGAGCCTTCGCCGGTTACTCAGCATGACGGCGAGGAATTTTGCTACGTGCTCAGCGGTGAGTTGACGTTCCTGCTGCCGGACGAGTCTGTCGTGCTTGCGGCGGGCGATTCGATTCATTTCAAGTCTTCGACGCCGCATGCGGTGCACAACCAGGGCGATGCGGTCGCTGAGGTGTTGTGGACTGTGGACCGTCCGTTGTTGCGGCGGCCCGGCGTCTCCTGCTGATCGCTTTCTTCTTTCGTCGTTCCCAGCGCCATCCTTATCGAAAGGCGGGCTATGAACGAGCAGACAATGGCGTCCGCGCGTGATCGACGGTTTTTCGGGCATCCTCGCGGGCTTGCGACATTATTCTTTGTCGAGATGTGGGAGCGGTTTTCCTATTACGGGATGTCCGCGATTCTCCTTTATTACTTGTACGACCGGACTTCCGGGGGCGGGCTGGGGCTCGACAAGGCGACCGCCTCGGCGCTGGTGTCGATTTATGGTGCGCTGGTGTTCATGTCGGGCGTCGGCGGCGGGTGGCTGGCCGACCGGGTGCTGGGTATGCGGCGTTCGGTGCAGGTCGGCGGGGCGCTGATCATGTGCGGGCATCTGGCGCTGGCCGTGCCTGGCGGGTTGCCTGCGCTGTTGGTGTCGATGGTGCTGATCGTTGCTGGTACTGGGTTGTTGAAGCCCAATGTGTCCAGTTTGGTCGGTGAGCTGTATTCGATGAAGGACAATCGGCGCGACGCTGGGTTTTCCGTGTTCTACATGGGAATCAACCTCGGGGCGTTCATCGCGCCGTATCTCGTCGGGACGCTCGGGCAGAAGGTGGATTACCACCTGGGGTTCGGGCTTGCCGCGGTGGGGATGGCGGCTGGGCTGCTGGTGTTTGCTCGTGGGCGGCGACAGTTGGGTCAAGCTGGGGAGGCACCGACTAATCCGCTTCGGGACGGCGAGCGGCGGCGGGTCGCGATTCGGGCCGGAATGGGCGTCGTTGTGCTGGCGGTGCTGGTCGGGGTGTTCGGGATTGCGGGGGCGTTGACTGTTCGCACGTTGATCAACGCGGTGACGGTGCTGGCGGTGGTGTTGCCGGTGGCGTACTTGGCGATGATGTTGCGCAGTCCGCGCACGGACGCGGTCGAACGGTCTCGGTTGATTGCCTATATTCCGCTGTTCCTCGGGGCGGTGTGCTATTGGGTGGTCAACGAGCAGACCAGTTCGGTGCTGGCGCAATTCGCGGACAAGCGCACGGATCTGGAGATCTTCGGCTTCTCGGTGCCGTCGTCGTGGTTTCAGTCGTTGAACCCGGTCGCCACGTTGGTGCTGGCTCCGACGTTCGCCTGGTTGTGGATCAAGCTGGGGGACCGGCAGCCTGCGACACCGCGGAAGTTCGCGCTCGGGTTGTTGCTGGGTGGTGCGTCGTTTGTGGTGATGGCTGGGCCCGGGTTGTTGCACGGGGTTGAGGTGCCAGCCAGTCCGTGGTGGCTCGTCGCGAGTTACTTCGTGGTGATTTGCGGGTCGATGTGTTTGTCGCCGGTGGGGCTTTCCGCTACCACCAAGCTGGCGCCGCGGGCGTTTCTCGCGCAGATGATGAGTTTGTGGTTTCTGGCGTCGGCTGCGGCGAGCGGGATCAATGCGCAGCTGGTGCAGTTGTACAGCGCGGACACGGAGATCGGCTACTTCGCCGGAGTGGGCGCGGCGGTGATGGCGGCGGGCGTGGTGTTGTTGCTGCTTGCGCCGTGGGTGCAGCGGCGGATGAGCGGTGTGCGGTAAGCGAAATGCAGACAGAGCAGTGAAGGAGCGGGGCGAAATGCGTGTGGTCGTGGTCGGCGGCGGGATTGTCGGTGCGGCAGCCGGGTATGAGCTGGTGCGGGCCGGAGTGGACACGGTGCTGGTCGACGGGGCGGCCAGCGGGCGGGCGACGTCGGCGGGGGCGGGGATTATCTGTCCGTGGGCGTCCGCTGTGGACGATCCGGACTGGTATCGGCTGGCGGCCGGCGGCGCGGAGTACTACGAGGGATTGCGGGCGGCGCTGGCCGAGGACGGGGAGACCGACCTCGGCTACCGGCGGGTCGGTTCGTTGAGCCTGGTCTCCGAAAGCGAAGCGGCGCAAGCGTTTCAGCGGGTCGCGGATCGGGCGAGGGACGCGCCGCTGGCCGGGGACGTCGAGTTGGTCGACGCTCGCCAGGCCCAGGAAATGTTCCCGCCGCTCGCGCACGACGGTCCGGCCATTCACATCCCGGGCGCGGCACGGCTGGACGGGCGGCTGGTCCGCGACGCGATGCGGCGGGCTGCGGTGCGGCGTGGGGCGCGGATTGTGGAAGGTACGGCGTCGATCGTCGCGGACGGGGCGGTTCGCGGGGCGCTGGTCGGAGAGGAGTTCATCGGTGCGGACGCGGTGATCGCTGCGGCGGGGGCGTGGTCGCCTGCGTTGCTGGGGCCGCTCGGGGTCGAGGTCCGGGTCGAGCCGCAGCGGGGGCAGATTGTGCATCTTCGGTTGCCGGGGGCGGAAACCTCGCGATGGCCGGTGGTTTTGCCCCAGTCCCGGCATTATCTGCTCGCGTTCGACGATTCGCGGATCGTGGTGGGGGCGACGCGGGAGGAGGGGGCTGGCTTCGATTACCGGGTGACGGCGGCTGGGCTGGCGGAGGTGCTGGCCGAAGCGCTGTCGGTGGCGCCGGGGCTGGCGGACGCGACGTATGTGGAGACGCGCGTTGGCTTCCGGCCCGCGGGGCCGGACATCCGGCCGCTGCTGGGGGCGGTGCCGCAGGTGCAGGGGCTGGTGGTGGCCAACGGGCTGGGTGCGTCCGGGTTGACGATGGGACCGTACGCGGGTTCGATCGCGGCTCGGGTGGCGCGGGACGCGGACCCGGGGATCGATCTCAAGGCTTACGACCCGTTGCGGTGACGGCGTGCGCGCCGACCGGCAGGTCCGGTCGGCGCGTGAGCCGGGTGTCCACAAAGGACTCTTTGGCGTTCAGGTCAGCGTCTTGTGCAGGGCGTCGGGGCTGTCGCGGTAGATGCCGGTGAACAGGTCGACCGTTCATCCTCGGTGACGCCGTCGAGGGCGGCGCTCTCCGGGATGCAGGGGAGCCAGCCGGGCAGCGAGGCGAATCCGCCGGTGAGGTCCCAGACCTGCTGGGGCGAGGCGGGAACGGTGCGCCATGGTGGTGCTCCGGTTTCAGGCGTTGCCGGGAAGCGGCGCGGCGGGGTGGACGAGACCGGCGGCGCGGAGGTCGTGCCAGAACTCGGCCGGGACGTTCTCGGCCAGCGCGGCGGTGTCCTCGGCGATCCGGCCGGGCCGGGTGGCCCCGGGGATCGCGGCGGCGGCCACCGGATGCGCGAGCGAGAACTGCAGCGCGGCGGCCTTGATGCTGATGCCGTGCCGCGCGACGAGTGTCTTGAGTTGTTCCACGCGCGCAAGGATTTCCGGCGGGGCCTGCTGATACTCGAAGTGGGTGCCGCCCGCGAGGACGCCGGAACTGTACGGTCCGCCGATCACCATGCCGACGTTGTGCTCCTCCGCCATCGGCAGCAGCCGCTGGAGTGCGTGCGCGTGGTCGAGCAGCGTGTAGCGCCCGGCGAGCAGGAACCCGTCCGGCCGGGGCTCGTCGAGGTCGAGGGTCAGTTCGATCGGCTCGGTCTTGTTGACGCCGAGCCCCCATGCCTTGATGACGCCCTCGTCGCGCAGCCGCGACAGCACGCGGAAGGCTCCGGTGCGGGCCTCTTCGAACTTCCGCAGCCAGCGGTCGCCGTGGAAGTCCTGGGCGATGTCGTGCACCCAGACGATGTCGAGCCGGTCGGTGCCGAGCCGTTTCAGACTGTCCTCAATGGAGCGTTCGGTCGCGTCGGCGGTCCATTCGTGGAGGAGCTTGTTGGGGTTGCCGTGCTCGAACAGTCCGCCCTTCTCGCCCAGTTCGCCGGGGTCCTGGTCCTCGTGCTCGTCGAGCACGACGCGCCCGACTTTGGTCGACAGGACGTAGGAATCGCGCGGCTTGCCCGCCAGCACCTGGCCGAGCCGCGACTCCGCCAGCCCGGCCCCGTAGAACGGCGCGGTGTCGAAGTAGCGGATGCCCTGCTCCCAGGCGGCCTCGACGGTCGCGAGCGCCTCGTCGTCGGGAATAGCGCGGAACATGTTCCCGAGGGGAGCGGTCCCGAACCCGAGCCGTCCGGGGAGAATGTGGGTGAGCGACATGGGTTTTTCTTCTTTCTCGAGTCCTGCTCGACCTGTTCGCGGCCGGGTTGTCCCAGCCGGTTACGTGCGTCGACAATAGTTGCACGCGCTGGCTATGGCAAAGGGAAGTGTGCCGGGTCACCGGGGCGGGCGGGTCCATCGCCCGGTCAGGGGAGGTCTTCGGGGGTGGCTGTGTGCAGGGTCAGGTGGTCGATGAGGTCGGGGACGCCGACGCACAGCACTGTTGCGCCGGCGTGCCAGGGGAGTTCGAGCACGGAGAGGCCGAGGGCGTCGAGGCGTTGCCCGGTGCTTGGGGTGCCGTCGCAGGACACCGTCGCGGGGAGTCTGACGGCGTCGTCGGCGGCGCGCTGGATGCTCTCGTAGCGCTCGAGGCGAGCGGTCGGGTGCTCCTGGGCGAAGGTGCGGCGGTTGGGCTCGATGACGAGTTCGTTGCGGCTGAGGAAATTGCTCAGCAGATCGGCGGTGGTGGCGACAGGCAAGCCGCGGGGATTCAGGCCCTCGTGGGAGCGAACGGTCTTCACGGTCAGCTGGCAGCGGCGGTCGCGCTCGTAGACCAGTTCCAGTGCGGTTGCCAGGGGGTCGACACCTTGAAGGTTCCAGCTGGCGGCGGTGCCCCCGTTCGCCGCTGCGAGGGGGCAGGGGAAACGGGTGAGGTAGTCGGCGAGGCTCCGGGTCACCGGGGCCCCGCTTTCGTCAGCGTCCATGCGGCGCTCGCAATCGCAGTTCCGGGCCCGGGGGTTCCGGTGCGCTCAGTCGAGGGTAGTGGCTGCCGAGGGATCGCCGGAATAGCCGATGCCGTCGTCGGCGCGGAGAACGGCTGCCGAAAACGTCGCGGAAAGGGCTGGCGGACATGGCCGGGCGGCCCGAATGCGCAATCCGGCGCGGGGAGACCGGACGGTACCGGAATCCGCATGCCGTGCTGCGCGGTTAGTCCACATAGGACTTGGGGGTTCAGCGGACGGCGGACAGCACCAGCTCGCGGTAGTTGCGCAACGCCTGCCGCCAGGACTCCAGTTCCAGCTTCTCGTTCGCCGCGTGCATCTGCCGGGGATCTCCCGGGCCCCAGATCACGATCGGCGCACCGGCCACGGACCCGGCCAAGGCCGAGGCGTCGGTGAAATACGTCGCGGCGGGTGCGGTGGCTTGGCCGGAGAGCGCGTCCGGCAACGTCGGGGTCCGAACCGCGGGCAGGTCAAGTTCCACCTCGGCGCTGATGGCCGGATCGAGCGAAGAAGCCCAGGCGATCACCGGCGCGCCACCGTCCACAGTGCGCACGTCCAGCGTCAGAACCGCCGACGCGGGAACGATGTTCGTCGCTGTGCCGCCCTCGAAGGTGCCGACGTTGACGGTTTCCTCGCCCAGATAATCCTCTGTGGACAGCGGGAGCGAATCGAGCGCGCCAAGCGCCCGGTCGGCGAGCAGCTGGATCGCGTTGCGCCCGAGGTGGGGCGTGGACCCGTGGGCGGCCTTGCCCGCCGCGGCGAGGCGCAGCCAGGTGGCTCCTCGATGCCCGAGCGAGACGCGGTTCTGCGTCGCCTCCGGCACCACGACAATCCGCGGCGTCAGCTCCAGCGACGCCGAGGCCTCCGCCGCGCCTCGGCAGCCGATCTCTTCGTCGCTGGTGATGAGGACTTGCGCGGCGGCACCGGCTTCCGCGGCGTTGCGCAACGCGGCCAGGGCGGCGACCAGCCCGCCCTTCATGTCGACGCTGCCGCGGCCGTACAGGAACTCGTCGTCGACGTCCGCGGAGAACGGGGCGCGCTCCCACAAATCGCGGGAGCCGACCGGGACGGTGTCGATGTGGCAGACGAACAACGCGCCGTCAGCCGAACCGGTGCCGAGCAGTACCCATGGCCGACCTGTGGTGGAGCGTTGCAGCACGCGTACGCCCGCAGCGGCAGTTGCGTAGGAGACGGCCAGCTCCTGCGCGGCAGCCTGCGCGGCACTGTCGCCGGAAGTGGTGTCCTGGCGCACCAGATCGCGCAACAGCGCGAGAGCTTCGTCGGTCATGCGGAGTACTCCCGGGTCGATTCGCGGACGACGAGCTGCATGGAGAGCACGTGGTCCGCGGGGCTGTCGCCGGCCGCGAGGCGGGTGATCTCGTCGACCGCTTTGCGCGCCATCTGCTCGGTCGGCTGCGCGACGGTGGTCAGCCGCGGCGACGTCCATTCGCCGAGGGTGATGCCGTCGCAGCCGATCACCGACAGGTCGCCCGGCACCGAGACCCCCGCGCGGCGGGCGGCTTCGAGCAGGCCGACGGCGGCGATGTCGCTGGCGGTGAACACGGCTGTCGGCGCCGCGTCGGCGCGCGCCATGTGCGCGAAGAAGTTCATGCCGAACGCCGAGCTGAAGGTGCCGCGCACGATCATCGATTCGTTGACCTCGACCCCGTGCGCCTTCATGGCCGCGCGGTATCCGGCCTCGCGCTGGTCGGCCGTCCGTAGCCCGGCCGGGCCGCCGACGTGGGCGATAAGCCGGTGGCCCTGGGAGATCAGGTGGGTGGTCGCCTGGTACGCGCCGCCGAAGCTGTTCGCGGTGACGTGCGCGATCCGCGGTCCGGCCGCCTCGACGTACTCGTCGAGGAAGACCACCGGGAAGTCGCCCGTCAGCCGGTTCGCGAACGCCTCGTTGGTGCTGTTCATCCCCAGATAGATCAGCCCGCCTACGTCCGGCACGCGCATCAGGCGTTCGACGCTGGCGCGCTCCCGCGACGGCGACGAGCCGGTGAGGGCGGTGAAGACGTCGATGCCGTCGGCCGCCGCGGCGTCGGCCACCGCGTCCGCCAGCGTGGAGAAATACGGGTTGTCCAGCGACGGGACCACCAGGCCGAGGCTGAGCCCGGTCACCTGTTTCCGCACAGGCGGATGCCCTTCGGCGGACAGCGCGGCGTCGATGCGCCGGGCCGTCTCGGAGGCGACGTTGAGCTCCCCCCGGACGTACCTCGACACCGTCGACACGGCCACCCCGGCCTCTCGGGCCACCTTCGCCAGCGACATCCGGCTCCTCCCCGTTCGAGCGTTGACGGCGACTGCAACCGCATCCTATATTGGCGTTGTTGCGCTATGTTGCGCAACACACGCTAAGCGCTTTCGCCCGAAGGAGTCGTCGATGGTCAAGGTCCTGCTAGCCGGGGAGTCGTGGGTCAGTGCGACGATCGACCACAAGGGATACGACCCGTTCGCGCACACGCAGGTGGAGATCGGGTGCGAGCGGCTGCTGGCGGCGCTGGCGGCGGAAGGGGTCGAGGTGACTCACCTGCGTTCGCACGACGTGGCCGAGAAATTCCCGCAGACGCTGGCGGAACTCGAGGCCTACGACGTCGTCCTGCTCTCCGACGTCGGCTCCAACACCCTGCTGCTGCATCCGGACACGTTCACCCGCGGCCGTCCCGCGCCCAACCGGCTCAAGCTGTTGCGGGAGTGGGTCCAGGGCGGCGGCGGCCTGATGATGGCCGGCGGCTACCTGAGCTTCCAGGGCTTCGAGGGCAAGGCCAACTACCACCGCACGCCGATCGAGGAGATCCTCCCGGTCGACATCGACCCGTTCGACGACCGCGTCGAGACTCCGGAGGGCGTCCGCGCGCAGGTCGTGCGGTCCGGCCACCCCGTGGTCGCCGGTCTCGACCGGGAGTGGCCGATCCTGCTCGGCTACCAGCACACCACGCTGAAGCCGGACGCCGAACTGCTCGCCACCGTCGAGGGCGACGTCATGCTGGCCGCCCGCCAGGTCGGCCAGGGCCGCACCCTCGCCTTCACCTCGGACATCTCCCCGCACTGGGCTCCCGAGGAGTTCATGAGCTGGGACGGCTACGGCAAGCTCTTCGCGCAGGCGCTGACCTGGCTTGCCGGACGCGAAATCTGAGCCGCGCGCACTCAGGATCAAGGAGGATTCGATGAGTACGTCACCCACCCGCCGCGCGACCTCGGCCGTCGTCTTGACGATCGCGACCGTCTTCGCCGGAATGCTCGGCCCGTTGCAGTCGCTGGTCAACGGACATCTCGGCACCGCGCTCGGCGACGGGCACGCGGCCGCGCTGGTGTCCTTCGGCACCGGCCTGGTGCTGATGCTGATCATCGTGCTGGCGCGCGCCCGCACGCGCACCGCGTTCTTCCGATTGCCGGGTCAGCTGGTGCGCGGCGAGATCCCGCGGTGGAACTTCTTCGCGGGCCTGTGCGGTGCGGTGATCGTGCTTTCCGAAGGCGTCACGGTGGGCTTCCTGGGGGTGGCGATCTTCCAGACCTCGCTGATCTCCGGAATGGTCATCTCCGGCGTGGTGTGCGACCGGCTCGGCATCGGCGTCCCGTTCAAGCAGGCGATGAGCGCGCCGCGCGTCGCCGGGGCGATCCTGGCCATCTGCGCCACGGTGCTGGTCGTTTCCCCGAACTGGTCGGCCCCGCACATGATCGCGCTGGCGATCATGCCGTTCGTCGGCGGTCTGCTCGCCGGCTGGCAGCCCGCGGGCAACTCGGAGATCGGCCTGCTGTCCGGTTCGATGTTCATCTCCATCACCTGGAACTTCCTCATCGGCTTCGTGGCGCTCGGCCTCGTGTATGTGGTGCGGATGGCGACCGCGGGCGCGCACTTCGCCTTGCCGGGCACCTGGTGGATGTACTTCGGCGGGCCGCTCGGCCTCCTGTCGATCGCGCTGATGGCCTTGCTGGTGCGCGGTTTGGGGCTCTTGCTGCTGGGCCTGGCCTCGACGGCCGGTCAGCTGATCGGGTCGCTGCTGCTCGAAATCGTCGCTCCCGCAGCGGGTTCCAGCCTGCATCTGGTCACCGTCCTCGGTGCGGGTGTGGCGCTGGCGGCCGCGGCGATCGCGATGATTCCGTCCCGGCACACGGCCGAACCGGCGGTCCTCGCCCAGCCAGCCGAGGTGCATCGTGGCTGAGGTGCGCGGCGTCCTCGGTGCGGTCGACGCGGCGGACCTCGGGCTGGTGCTGCCGCACGAGCACCTCTTCAACGACCTGTCGTCCGCGGTCGCCGAACCCTCGTACTCCGCCACTCGGCGGCTCGTCGAGGCGGAAGTGGGACCAGAGTGGCAATTCCTGCTTCGCCAGGATCCGTACTGCTGCGCCGACAACGTGGCAGTGAAGGACCATGCGAGCGTCGTGCGCGAGGTGTCCGCGTTCGCCGCGGCCGGCGGCGGCACGGTCGTCGACGCCACCGGAAGCGCGGCGATCGGCCGGGATCCGCGAGCCCTGGCGGCGGTGGCCGAGGCGACCGGGGTCAACGTCGTCATGGGCACCGGTGCGTACCTGGAGAAGTTCGAAGGCGAGCGCATCACCGCGGTCACCGTCGAAGCGCAGACCTCGCGCATTCTCGCGGAGCTGGACGAGGGCGTCGGCGAAACGGGAATCCGGGCCGGTGTCATCGGCGAGGTCGGCGTCTCTCCGCTTTTCACCGAGGGGGAGCGGGCTTCCTTGCGGGCCGCGGCCCTCGCGCAAGCCGCGCGGCCGGCGGTCGGGCTCAACATCCACATGCCGGGCTGGCAACGCCGCGGGCACGAGGTGCTCGACCTGGTGCTGGAGGAATGCGGTGCGGCGCCGGGGAAAGTGGCGCTGGCGCACAGCGATCCGTCCGGCGACGATCCGGGCTACCAGCGTGAGCTTCTCGAGCGCGGCGTGCTGCTGGAGTTCGACATGATCGGCCTCGACATTTCGTTCCCCGGCGAAGGCGTGGCCCCGACGGTTTCCCAGACCGCTCGTGCCGTGGCGCGGTGGGTGCACGAGGGCTTCGGGGAGCAGATCATGTTGTCGCACGACCTTTTCCTGAAGCAGATGTGGACGCACAACGGCGGGAACGGGCTCGTGTTCGTGCCGACGATCTTCGCCGATCTGCTCGAAGCCGAGGGCGTGGCGGCCGACGCCGTGGCCCGGCTGATGCGGGAGGTCCCGGCCCGATGGCTCACCGCATGAGCCCAGCGGTAGCGGTCGTCGCGTCGCTCAACGTCGACCACATCGTCCAGGCCCCGCGTATCCCGGAGCCAGGGGAGACGCTCATGGGCTTCTCGACGAGCCGGGAGCTGGGCGGAAAAGGCGGCAACCAAGCGGTCGCCGCCGCCCGGCTCGGCGCGGAAGTCGCCGTGATCGGGTGCGTCGGCCAGGACGAGGACGGCGACGAATACCGGGAAGCCCTGCTCGCCGAGGGCGTGGACGTCGCGCACCTGCGAACCTCGGCCCTGCCGACTGGACGGGCGGCGATCACCGTCGACGCGGAGGGCGTCAACTCGATCGTCGTCGTGGCCGGGGCGAACGCCGACATTCCCGCCGCGGCGGCCGAAGCGGCGATCGGCGAGCTGCCGGGGCTTCGGGTGGTCGTGGGCCAGCTGGAGGCGGCGGTCGACGCGACAGAACGCGCGTTCGCGGCTGCTCGCGAGCGCGGCGCGCTGACGGTGCTCAACACCGCGCCGGTCGACGCCGTCGCCGCGAAGCTGCTGCCGCTCAGCGATGTGGTGGTGGCGAACGAAATCGAGTTCCGGCAGCTCACCGGCCAAGACCCAGTCGACGGCCTGCGGCGCGGCAGTGCCGAACTGTTCGCCGCGGGATGCCGGTGGGTGATCGTGACGCTGGGAGCTGAGGGGTGCGCGGTCCTCGATGCGTCGTCGTCCGCACACGTCCCGGCGGTTGCCGTGCGGGCGGTGGACACGACTGCCGCGGGTGATTCGTTCGTCGGTGCGCTTGCGGCGCGGCTCGCGAGAGTCTCGGGTGAGCCGACGACTGCGGACGTGGTGGCGGCCTGCGGTTTCGCGGCCAAGGTGGCTGCCGTCGTCGTGACGCGGCATGGGGCGCATCCTTCGCTGCCGACGCTGGTCGAGGTCCTCGACGCGGCAGTGCCGAACTGACGCTGGTACTGGGGGATGCGCGCGTCGTCCGTGCACGTCCCGGCGGTTGCCGTGCGGGCGGTGGACACCACTGCCGCGGGGGATTCGTTCGTCGGTGCGCTTGCGGCGCGGCTCGCGGATATGCCCGGTGAGCCGACGACCGCGGATGTGGCGGCCTGCGGTTTCGCGGCCAAAGTAGTCGCCGTCGTTGTCACGCGGTATGGGGTGCACCCTTCGCTGCCGACCTTGGCCGAGATCCTCGGCGCATGAGGCGGCGGCATCCTCGCCGGATGCCGCCGCCGCACGCCGTCGTCAGTCAGCAGTCGTTCGAGATGTACCACACGGGGTGCCAGTTCCCGTGCGGCTGGGCGTAGTACGCCTTCGGCGAGGTGGACAAGTAGGTGTATCCCTTGCCCCAGAACGAGGTCGTGTAGTGGTGCGTCTGGTTGTTCATCCACGACCCGCCGCTGTTGAAGCCGTTCGGGATTTCGTAGAAATCGCCGCAGGCCGCGTGCGTGAATCCCTTTCCTTCATAGTTCGCGTCCTTCCATCCGCAGAACGCGCCGTAGGAACAGAGTTCGTACGGAGTGCGCGGGTCGTTGCCGTTCAGTCCGTCGCCGAATGCGTGCGCATACTTATCGCCGGGCAAAGGGTAAGTGATGACTGAATTGTCGCCGGTAACGATTTGATTAGGCGTGACTTGTCTGCCGTGCAGCGTCGCCAGGTCGCGGTCGATCTCGCTCTGCAGTGCGACGCTCTGCTGGGCAGTGAACCCCGCGGACCGCAGTTGCGCCGTAAAGCCCGCCGACGTGCTGATGGGAGACGCGTCCGCCACCGTCGCGACGGCGGCAAGCGAAACCAATGCCGCCCCCAGCACCGCGCCGATTCTCACTCGCATGGAAACCCCTCTTCTGCTGGAAATGTCCAGGAGGACGCGAACGGCGTATACCGATAGGCCGAATGCGATACCGCCGTTCGGTGAATTCCCGTCCCCCTGCCGGAAACCAATATTTGCGCACCCGGAGCCGGGGACGCGATGGTTTAAGCTAGAACTCAAAACAAGGGGGGTTTCCGTGCTTCGGCTGCGCTGTACGCCCGAGGATCTTCTGCACGTGTCGATCGCCGAACATCCGGCGCCGCTCGGCGAGCTGACCCTCGCGATGCAGATGCTGCAGCGCCGCGATCCGCACCCGGCCTTCGCGCCGTGGCGCGAGCAGGTCGCGCGTCAGCTGCCGGTCGAGAGCAGGCCGCTGCTGCAGCTCGTCTCGCCCTCCGGCGCGGGCCCCATGTTCCTCGACCCGCCCAGCCGCACCGTGGAAGAGGGGCTGGACCGCGTGCTCTCCACTCCGCGGGCCGAAGCGCGCGCCGAACTGAAGCGGGTATGCGCGATCGACCGGCCGCTGACCTCCTGGACGAAGCGGCTGGCCAGGCTGGACCGCGACGCGTGGAAGGTACTGGACCGGGCGCTGCGCGCCGGTTACCAGAACGTCCTGGCCGAACGCTGGCACAGTCTGCGGGCGGGCTTCGACGCCGAAACCGCGTGGCGGGCGAAAATCCTTGCGCGCCAAGGCATCAGCGCCCTGTTCGCCAGCCTCCGGCCGACGCTCCGCTGGAAAGGACTGACCCTCGAAGCCGACTTCCCCCGCGACCTCGACCTGACCCTGCGCGGCCACGGCATCGTCCTGCGGCCCACGCTGCTGTGGTCGGGACACCCGCTGGTGGCGTACTACGCCGACCGCCCCACCACGCTGATCTATCCCGCGCTGACCCCGCTGCCCCTGCTCGCCCCGTCCGGACGGTCGGACCCGCTGGCCGCGCTGCTAGGCGCCACTCGCGCCGGTGCGCTGCGGGCCTTGATCAGCGGACGCACGACCACCGGTCTCGCGCGCGAGCTGTCCGTCTCGGTCGCCGCCGCGTCCTTGCACGCCAAGACTTTGCGCGAGGCGGGTTTGATCGTGTCGCGTCGGGAGGGCAAGGCGGTGTGCCATGAGTGCACCCCGCTGGGGCTCGATCTGCTTGCCGCCAAACCGCCGCGTGCTGGCGGGTGACGTTCTCGGCCGAGCGGATCAGTTGCCCGCGGAGGTCCAGGCGGCGAATTCGTCCAGTACGTGTGCCAAGTCGGCCCGCGAGTTGATTTGGCGGTGCTCGTCCGTGTTCGCATCGTCAAGAATGTTCGCCCGCATCAGCTGCGCGTCGCCGCTTTCCCAGACGATCAATTGACTGAAAAGATGCTGGTGATCGATGGAGACCGACACGGCCCACCTAGGCGGGCGCAGGTCCACCGCGACGGTCATCCCGCGGCTTTCGAGAACCTCGCGGCGACCGGAGATCCACGCGACAACCTCCTCCACGATCGGAAACGAATCTGTCATCGCGGTCCAGTCCGATCGTCGAGGGGCCCGCCCGAGCTTAGCCTGGCACAGCCGGAAAAGGCCGCCCCGCGCACGGGACGGCCTCTCCTCGGGGTTCAGCTTCAGCTGACAGTCAGCGACGTGTCGTCGAGGCAGAACGACGTCTGCAGGCTCGAGTCCTCGGTGCCGGTGAAGGTCAGCGTCACCGTCTGGCCGGCGAAGGCCGACATGTCAACGGTGTGCAGCTGGTATCCGGTCGCCTGGTTCAGGTTCGAGTACGAGGCGAGCGTGGTCGAACCGGCCTTGACGGTCAGCTTGTCGTAGGCCGTCGTGGTGGTCGTTTCGGCGGTGTCGACGTGCAGGTAGTAGCTCAGCGTGGCGTGGCAGCCCGACGGGATGCTCACCGACTGCGAGACCGTGTCGGTGTGCGCGCTGCCGTAGCCGTCGAGGTAGGCGAGGTACGTGCCGCTGTGCGGGGGTTCGCCGTTCGACGACGTGCTGATCACTCCGCTGGACGCGGTCCACGGGCTGGTCCCGCTTTCGAAGCCGGGGTTGCCCAGCTTCTGCCCGGAACAGGTGCCGCCGCCGGTCGGGGCGATCGTCCAGCTGAACGTGGTGGAGCCGGTCGCGCCGGAGGAGTCCTTGGCGGTCGCGGTCACCGAGTACGTGCCCGCGGTGGTCGGCGTGCCGGAGATCAGGCCGCCCGAGCTGATCGACAGCCCGGTGGGCAGGCCGCTGGCGGTCCAGGTGTAACCGCCGCTGCCGCCGGACGCGGACAGCTGCAGGCTCGCCGCGGTGCCGACGACGCCGTTCTGGCTGCCCGGGTTGGCCGCGGTGACGCCGCCGCTCGGGGCGCCCGCGCTGAACGCCGCGGTGCCGTTGGGGGTGCCGAGACCGGTGGGGCCGTCCCAGCCGGGGCCGGCGTTGCACTGCACCGAGGTCGAGCAGCTGCCGTTGCTGCCGGAGGTCACGTCGTTGAGGTTGCCGGTGTGCGAGTACGGGTAGGCGGCGGGGGTGTCGGACGCGCCGGGCGCGCCGGCGAGGGCGTAGACGGACGCGATGATCGGGGCGGACGCGCTGGTGCCGCCGTACACGGCCCAGCCGCTGCCGCCGTAGGTCTGGTACACCGCGACGCCGGTCTGCGGGTCGGCCACGGCCGAGACGTCGGCGACCGCGCGCTTGCCGCAGCCGGTCGTCACGTTCTGGAAGGCCGGCTTGGCCACGTAACCCGAGCAGCCGCTGCCCGCGCCGGTCCACGCGGTTTCGCCCCAGCCGCGCGCGCTGCTGTTGCGGCTCAGCGAGGTGCCGCCGACCGCGGTCACGTACTGCGAGGAGGCCGGGTAGCTGATGCCGTAGCCGTTGTCGCCGGTGCTCGCGGTGATCGCGACGCCGGGGTGGTGGAAGTAGCTGGAGTCGGAGGAGGGTTCGGTGCCGTCCTCGCCGCCGCCGTAGCTGTTGGACACGTATTTCGCGCCCATCGACACGGCGGTGTTCACCGCGGTGCCGAGATCGGCCATGCTCGGCTGGTTCGCTTCGACGAGCAGAATGTGGCAATTCGGGCAGATCGCCGAAACCATGTCGACGTCGAGCGAGATTTCGCCCGCCCAGCCGGAATCCGCGGCCGGAAGGGGACTGGTTTGCCCGTTTTCGTTCACCTTTTTGAAGCAGCCGTTCGCGGTGGTGCACGCCGGCAGCCCGTAGGTGGAGCGATAGCTCGCGAGGTCCGATTCAGCATTCGGGTCGTCGTTGGAGTCGACGATCGCCACGGTGGCCGACGCGCTGCCCGCGGCGGTCAGGTTGTAGGCGGAACGCAGGTCCGAGGGACCGAACCCGCCGGGCAGCGCGCCCGGCGTGAGGAACGCGCGCATGGTGTCGGTCTGGCGTTCGGCGAAACAGGTGACCATGCCGGGCTTCGCCTTCTCGGCGCAGACGCGGGCGGTCGGATGCGCCGCGGCGGGCGATGCCACGGCTGGCAGGGCCGGGGCAGTCAAGGCCAAGGCCGCGAAACCGGCCATGGCAAGGATTCTTCGGGCTGAACGGGACACGATCCCTCCCAGGGAATTTCCTGCGAACGGCGTCGGGCCATTCGGTGCCCAGTTGTCTACAGTTCGTTCAGCCCTGGCGGTGACGCGCTGGTGCCAGTGGCGCAATGGTGTCGGCCAGCCCGATGGAGGTGCCTCCGAATGGTTCCCGAAGCAATCGGCCATCTCCTGACTCTCGGGCTGAAAGCGGACGAAGCAGAAATCTATCTGGACCTACTTTCGTCGGGACCGGTTCCGCCTGATCGGCTAGCGCGCGACACCGGCCGCGACCCCGGCGAGGTGCGCCGCGTACTGGCGGTGCTGGCCGGAATCGGACTGGCCGGCCGGGTCGACGGCCCCGGCTCGCCGATGTCCGCACTGCGCCCGGAACCGGTGCTGGAGGTGCTGACCAGGCAACGCGAGGCGGAACTGGCCGGGGCCCGGGCGGCGATGACGCGGCTGTACGAGCAATACCGAAGACACTCGGTCCGCTACGACGCCGACCCGATGATCGAGGTAGTCAGCGGAACCACGGCCGCCGAACGGGTGCAGCAATTGGAGCGATCGGCGCGCACGGAGGTTCGCGGACTGGACTCCCCGCCGTACTACGCGGACGCGGATGCCAACGAGATCGAACTGGAAAACCTGGCCCGCGGCGTCCGCTACCGAGCCGTCTACGGCAGGCTCGCGCTGGAACGGCCGGAGTACGTCGCGGAAAACATCCTGCCCTGCGGCAAAAGCGGCGAGGAGGCGCGGGTTCTGCCGGAGGTGCCGGTGAAACTCCTGATCGTCGACGATTGTGCGGCTTTGTCTGGCGCCGACCGCACGGTGTTGCTGATCCGCTCGTGCGACCTGTTCGACGCGCTGGCCGGACTGTTCGACATGTGCTGGCAGGTCGCGCTGCCCCTGGGCCTCGCCGACGACACCTCCGGCCCCGCGATCCGCCCCAGCGAACGACGGCTGCTCGCGCTTCTCGCCGCCGGGCTCACGGACGACCAGGTGGCCCGGGTGCTCGGCGTGAGCAGGCGGACGATGTTCCGGTATCTGGAGAACCTGATGGCCCGGACGGGGGCGGCGAACCGGTTCCAGCTGGCGCTGCACGCGACGCGGAATGACTGGCTTTCGGTGGATGCTCAGCCTGGCGTTTCGGCGGTGCGGTCCGTGCCGTTGTGAGGTGGGGGCTGGTGGGGCTTGGGCGGGTGCGCTCCGCAGGGTTCGGCTCGGCCGGGTTTGGTCAGGCTCGTTGTGGGCCGGGGTTTGCGGGCGGGTTTGGGCAGCGGCGCTCCGAGGTCTGCTCGGCGGTGCCGGTGCGGCTGCGAGTCGGGCTAGAGCGGTTGCACCCCGGAGTGGCCGCTCGGCGGTGCGGGTACGGCTGTGAGTCGGGCTGGTTGCGGCGCGTTGGGGCGATCGTGCTCCGCAGGGTTCCGTTCGGCCGGGTTCGGTCGGACCGGTGGGCCGGGCGTTGCGGGCGGACTGGAGCGGTTGCACCCGGAGGGGCCGCTCGGCGGTGCGGTTTGTGCTGTTGTGCGCCGGGGCTGCTGGCGGGCCAGGACGGTCGCGGCCTCGCAGGATTCGGCTCGTCGGTGTCGTTTGTGCAGTTGTGAGTCGGGCTGGTTGCGGGTGCCTTAGGGCGGTTGGGCCCATCAGGTTCCGCTGATCCGAAGCGACCCGCCCGCGAGTGCGACCCGCCTGCGGGTGCGACCGGCGCGCTGGAGAAGCTGGCCCGCGCACACCGCGGACCGGATCCTGTTCGCGCCGCGCCGCCTTTGCGACGGCTGGGTTTCGGGTGTCGCCCAGCCTGACGGGTCGTCGGTCCGCGCCGCGCCTGACCAGAGCGGACCGTTGCGCGCTGGGCTGGGCCAGATCGCCTGCTGTCCGGACCATCATCACGCGCACCACCGACAAAAACCGGGTCTCAGCGGCCACTCGACAGGGTGATCCAGTTCCCGAATTCGCACGCGAGATGCATCCGGTGCCCGGCGATCATCGACGGCGCGGTGAGCCGAGGGAACTCGACGCACAGGCGGGCGTGGAATCCGCCGTCCTGGTCCCGGAATTCGTGCCGCACCCCGCCGATCGCCAAGCCCGCGCTGGTGCGCGCGGTGCCGGACGCTTCGAGCGGGAACTCGGGATTCCGGGGCGTCGCCAGCGAAGCGGTCTCCGAGTAGTCGACAAAGAACCTCGTCGCGAACGGGCTGCCGCCGGTTGTTTCCACGACCTCCTGGCGGCCGTCGGGCGCGGTGTCGATCAGGAAATGGTCGGGGTTCGCCGCGATCATGCTGTACGCGTAGTCGTCGCGGCCGGTGTCGGAGAACCAGGCGACGAAATCGGCTGCGGTGCCCGCACCAGTGACGTACAGATCGCACGTGCTGGTGGTCCGCCGTCCGCGGGAGAGTGCGGTGAGCATGCGGGCGGCGGTGTCGCTGAGCCGCAGGTCGCGGGCCAGCCGGCGGCGGACCTCGGCGGGGCCCAGGGCGAGTTTGGCTTCAGCGAAGGCTTCTCGCATGCGCGGGAGGTCTCCCGTAGGGGCCGGGAGGCCGATTTTCGCGGCGGCCTTGCGCATCCGGGAAACCTCCCAGGCGAGTACGGCGTCTGGGGAGACCGGTCGTCCGGCGAGGACGGTGCGGATGGACGGCGGAGCGGACACGGGCTTCCTCCTGGCGGATCGAGTTACCGGGATTGAACGTTCTCCGGGTGTTAGGCTCACGATTTGACCAGCAATGTTTAGTGAGAGCAAACGAGGGCGAGCGCGTGGAGGACAAGATCGGCCCGGCGCTGCGGCAAGCGCGTTTGGCCCGCGGCCTGAGCCTGCGCGGCGTGGCGTCGGCCGCCGGGATCTCGGCGAGTCTGTTGTCGCAGGTCGAAAACGGCAAGTCCCAGCCTTCGGTGGGCACGCTGTACGCACTGGTCAGCCACCTCGAAGTGTCGCTCGACGACCTGCTCGGCCTAGGCGGCGACCGGCAGGCCGAGCCGGCCGAAGCCGCGCGTCCGGCGGAAACGGGACGGCCGGAGGTCGTCCAGCGCGGCGCCGACAACCCCGTGCTCGAGATGGCGAACGGCGTCCGGTGGGAGCGCCTCGCGGTCGGTCCGGGCGCCGCGGCGGACGCGCTGCTCGTCACCTACGAACCCGGCGCGGCGAGCGCGGCGGACCGGAAACTCATGCGGCACAGCGGAATCGAGTACGCGTACCTGCTGTCCGGCGAACTGACCCTGCTGCTCGACTTCGAACGCCATCACGTCCGCGCGGGCGATTCGCTCAGCTTCGACTCCTCGCGTCCGCACCTGTACGTCAACCAGGGCGAAGAGCCGGCGCGCGGCGTGTGGTTCGTCGCCGGACGGCACGATCTCGACCACACCCGGGACTGGGTCGCCGCGCAGCTCGGCGCCGCGCCCGCCGCGGGCAAGCCGTCGAACGCGGTCGAAGCCCTCGACCTGCTCGGCGTCGACCGGCTGACCGCCGAGCCGGATTCCTCCGCCTGATCGCACCGATTCCTCCCGCAGCCCTTGTGTCCGCTGCCACTTGACATCTGTCTTTCGATGTTTAATGTAGCTGAACACAAGAGTTAACGCACCCTCGGGAGGGTTCCGTGCTGATCGGATTCGCCGGGCTTGGGCGGATGGGCCGTCCGATGGCCGTCCGCCTCGTCCGGGCAGGGCACACCGTCCTCGCCTACGACCCGGGGCTCGCCACCGCGCCGGAAAACGTGACGGTGGTCGATGCGGCCGAGCAACTCGCGGAAGCGCAACTGAGCTTCAGCATGCTGCCGGACGGAACGACCACCCGGGACCTCGTGCAGCACGGGCTGGCCGCAGCGAAATCGGGCCACCTCCACGTGGTGATGGGGACCGTCGGACCCGCGCTGGTACGCGAACTGGCTGCCGGGCCGGTGGAACTGGCGGACGCGCCGGTGTCCGGGAGTGTCTCGATGGCGGAGGCGGGCTCGATCACCACGATGGTCGGCGGGACCGTCGCGCAGTTCGAGCGGCTCCGTCCGGTCCTCGCGGCGATGACCGCGGCGCAGGTGCACGCCGGCCCGATCGGTTCCGGCTCGGCGGCGAAGCTCGCGGTGAACACCGTGCTGGCCGCGGTCAACCAGGGCGTCGCCGAAGGTCTGCTCGTAGCGGAAGCGGGCGGGCTCGACCTGAAGGTGTTCTACGACGTGTTGCGCACCAGCGCCGCCGGCGCCCCGTACGTGGGTTACAAGGAAGAAGCGTTCCTCTCTCCGGCGTCGGCAGGGGTCGCCGCGCCGGTTTCGTTGATCCGCAAGGACCTCGGCCTCGCCCTCGACGTGGCGGGACAACACTTGCCCGGCGCGGAAGCGTCCCGAACCGTCCTCGACGACGCGATCGCCGCGGGGCTCGGCGAGGAAGACATGGCTCAGGTTCTCGCCGCCCTGCGGCTGCGCAACGCCTGTGCCTGACCGAAAAGGAGACGAACTCATGCCCGCCAGCACCGCCGCGCAGGTCAAAGCGACCGTCCGCGCGCTGGAGGAAGACCGTTACACCGCAATGACTTCCGGCGATATCGACGCTTTCGTCGCGCTCGCGCACCCGGATCTCGCCTACACCCATTCGAATGCCGTCACCGACACCCTGGACTCGTACCGGGAGAAACTGCGGTCGGGTTACTACGTCTACCACCGCATCGACCACCCGATCGACCGCATCGTCACGTCCGGCGACACCGCGGTCGTGGTGGGGGAAATGCGTGCGGACATCACAGCTGGCGGAACACGAAAGACGTTGGCTAACAAGGCAATAGCGGTGTGGGTGCGCGAAGATGATCGTTGGCTGCTCCTAGCTTACCAGCCCACTGTGCTGCCGGAGCCGAATTGATGACGGCGTTCACCTACGAAGCACTGCCCGGACGAGTGATCTTCGGCTCCGGCACCGCCCGAGAACAGCTGGCGGCAGAAGTGGAAGCCTTGGGCGCCAAGAAGATTCTGACTATAGCAGCCGGTTCCGAGGCCGACCTCGCCGCCGAGTTGTGCGAACCTTTCGCCGATCGGATCGCGGCGACCTTCACGGAGGTCCGCCCGCACGTCCCCACAGAGGTCGCCGAACAGGCACGAGCCGCAGCAGAGGGAGCCGATCTGGTCCTGTCGGTCGGCGGCGGTTCGACGACCGGCACCGCCAAAGCAGTCGCACTCACCACCGGTCTCCCGATCCTCGCCGTGCCGACGACTTACGCGGGCTCGGAAGTCACCCCAGTGTGGGGATTGACCGAATCGGGCCGCAAGACGACCGGCGTCGATCCGCGGGTACTGCCGCGAACCGTCGTCTACGACCCCGACCTGACGCGGACATTGCCGGTGGAATTGGCAGTGGCCAGCGGTCTCAACGCGATGGCGCACTGCGTGGAAGCGCTCTGGGCTCCCCGGCGCAACCCGGTGTCCAGCGCGATCGCCGAGGACGGAATCCGGCATCTCGCGCGAGGTCTAACCAACCCGGCCGCGCGCGAAGAGTTGCTGCTGGGCGCATACCTGGCCGGGTCGGCGTTCGCCGTCGCCGGATCGGGACTGCACCACAAGATCTGCCACGCCTTGGGCGGAGCGTTCGACTTGCCGCACGCGCAGACCCACGCGATCGTGCTCCCGTACGTCCTCGCGTTCAACGCTCCCCATGCCGCCGACGCCGCGTCCCGCATCGCCCGCGCGCTCGGGGTGTCTGACCCGGTCGCCGGGCTCCATCAGCTGGGCGCGCGCCTGGGCATCCCCGCCGGATTGCGTGAACTCGGCATGACTGAGTCCGATGTGGACACCGTGCTGGGCGTGATTCACGCGCCCGCCGACAATCCCCGTCCGGTCACGATCGCTGGCCTCCGGTCCCTCCTGTACGCCGCCTGGGCCGGTGCCGAACCAGGGAAGGACCTCGCATGACCAATCGGGAAACCCTTGCCGCCGAACGAGAACAAGGCGTCACAGACGAGGTGCTGGCCAGCTTCGACGGTGCCGGGCCGCGGCTGCGCGAGGTCATGCACAGCCTCGTCCGGCATCTGCACGGTTTCGCGCGGGAAGTCCGGCTCAGCGAACGCGAATGGGAAGCGGCGATCGGATTCCTCACCCGCGCCGGGCGCCTCACCGACGATCGCAGGCAGGAATTCATCCTCCTGTCCGACGTCCTCGGCCTGTCCATGCTGACCGTCGCGATCAACGAACCGCAGGTGCCCGGCGCGACCGAAGCGACGGTCTTCGGTCCGTTTTTCCACGACGAGGCACCGGAAATCCCGCTCGGCGGCGACATCGCCCGCGGCGCGGCCGGGACGCCGTGCTACGTGTCCGGACAGGTCCGCGACACCGACGGCAAGCCGATCGCCGATGCCCGGATCGACGTCTGGGAGGCCGACGAGGACGGCTTCTACGACGTGCAATACGACGACGGCCGCTCGGCCGGCCGCGCGTGGCTGCGCACCGGACCGGCGGGGGAGTACCGGTTCTGGTCGGTGCTGCCCTCGCCGTATCCGATCCCGCACGACGGCCCGGTCGGCGATCTGCTGAAGGCCGCCGGACGCGGCCCGATGCGGCCGGCGCACCTGCACTTCATGGTCACCGCGCCCGGGTACCGGCGGTTGATCACCCACATTTTCCTCGCCGGCGACCCGCATCTGGGCGACGACGCGGTGTTCGGCGTGAAAGAAAGCCTGGTCGTCGAGGCGGTGCCGCACGAAACCGGTTCGGCACCCGACGGGACCGAACCCGGCGGGCCGTGGTCGAGCATCGCCTTCGACCTGGTGCTCGTCCCGGAACCGGCCTGAACTCGTGCAACTCAACGTGGAGATGCGAACATGAGAAATTCCCGATGGATCGTCCTGGGCGGCTGTTTCCTCGCCTACCTGTTCGACGCGCTGGAGATCGTGCTGCTGTCCCTCGCCCTGCCCGCGATCCGGCACGACCTCGGACTTTCGGTCACCCAAGCCGGGCTGCTCGCGACCGCGACCCTGCTGGGCATCGGCGTCAGCAGCGTCACCGGCGGTTATGTGGCGGACAACTTCGGCCGGAAGAAGGCGCTGATCGCCTCCCTGCTGGTGTTCGGCGGGTTCACCGCGGTGCTCGCCGCGGTGCCGAACTTCAGCGTGTTCCTGATTCTCCGGTTCCTCGCGGGCATCGGGCTCGGCGCGGTGTGGAGCGTCGTGTCGGCTTACGTGGTCGAGACCTGGCCGCCGCGCCGCCGCGGCCGGGCCGCCGCGTTCGTGATCAGCGCGTTTCCCGCCGGAGGGGCGATCGCTGCGGTCCTTTCCGCGCCGTTCCTGCCGAACTGGCGGATGATGTTCCTCGCCGCCGGGCTCGCGGTCGTCGTGCCGGTGCTGGTCGTCCTCGCCTTCTTCCCGGAGTCGGAAAGCTGGGCCGAGCAAAAATCGCGGGCCGACCGTTCCGTGACGGTGGCGCACGTGCTGAACGGTTCGCTGCGCCGCACCACGCTGCTCGGCACCCTCATGGCCGCGCTCGCGCTGACCGGGTACTGGGGCGCGACCACCTGGCTGCCGACGTACCTGACCGTCGAACGCGGCTTGCCCGCTCCGTCGGTCGCGGTCTTCGTGACCATCCTCAACCTCGGCATGTTCTTGGGCTACAACGGTTTCGGGCTGCTCGCCGACAGCGTCGGCCGGCATCGGACGATCGTGCTGACCCTCGTCGGCGTCACCCTCACGCTGCCCGTCTACGCACTTGTGACCCACCAGTCGGCCTTGATGTGGCTCGGCCCGGTCTTCGGCGCGTTCACCGCCTTCTTCGGCCTGTTCGGGTCCTATCTCGGCGAGCTGTTCCCCACCCGGGCGCGAGCTACCGGTGCGGGATTCTGCTTCAACGTCGGCCGCGGGATCTCCGCATTCGCCCCGTTCGCGTTGGCCGGTCTCGCCGGGACCATCGGGTTCAGCGGCGGGCTGCTCGTCTGCGCGGGATTCTTCGCCCTTGCCGCGATCACGACGCTTTTCCTGCCACGTAACACGCCCGCCGACGCCCCGACGCCTGCGAGCGAGCGCGTCCGTGGAGCCGCGGCATGATGCGGGCGGCTGTTTATCACGGCCCGCAGGATGTCCGGATCGAACAGGTGCCGATCCCGAAACCGAAAGACGGCGAAGCGCTGCTCGCCGTCCGGCGCAACGGCCTTTGCGGAACCGATGCGACGGAATGGGCGAAGGGGCCGGTCATGGTGCCGCTGCATCGGCCGCATCCGGCCAGCGGGTACGTCGGCCCGATGATTCCGGGCCACGAGTTCGTCGGCGAGGTTGTGGACGGAATTCCCGGACTCCCTGCGGGGACTTTGGTTTCCTCCGGGGCGGGAGTCTGGTGTGGACAGTGCGATCGCTGCGCCTCGGGCCGGACGAACGTGTGTCGCGATTACTACACGCTCGGTTTGAACGCGCCGGGTGGCTTGGCGGAATACGTCGCGGTGCCGGTGAAAACGCTACGGCCGGTCCCTGCCGGAGTGTCCGTCGATGCCGCTGGAATGGCGCAGCCGCTCGCGGTCGGTCTGCACGCGGCGCGCCGGGCAGGCGTCCGGGACGGGGATTCGGTGGTGCTCATCGGTGCCGGTGCGATCGGTACGTTCGTGCTCGCCGGACTCAGCCGCTTGTACCAGGCCGAGGTCACGGTGATCGACCTTCCTGGCGCCAAGCTGGAGCGGGCGGCGAAACTCGGTGCGGCGCATACGCTTTCCGCGGGCCCGGATGTCGCCGACGAAGTCCTCGAAAGGACCGGCGGCCGGGGTGCCGACGTGGTGATCGAAGCCAGTGGTGCTCCCGGGCAATTCGAGAATGCGCTCCGGATGGCGACTTCCGGCGGGCGAGTACTGGCGGTGGGACTGCCCAAGGAGAAACCGGCCGTTGGTCTGGCCTCGCTGGCGCTGCGCGAAGTCACCGTCGAGTCCACTGTGGCCCATGTCTGCGATACGGATCTGGTACCAGCGCTCGAGATTCTCGCCGACGGGACGTTGGAATTGCTGCTGCTGGAGTCGGTGATTCCGCTGGCGGACTTGGTCTCGCGCGGCCTCGAACCGCTGGCCTCCGGCGCCGTCGACGGCAAGATTCTCGTGGCGCCCTGAAGCAGAGAGGAAAGCATTGTGCTGCAGTATTTCAAGGACTATCCGGCTAACCTGTCGCTGTCCATGGCGTTGGACATGGGTGCCAACATGGACGAAATCGACCGAGCGTGCCGGGACCTCCGCGACTCCGGACCGGGCCTGGCTGAGGCGTTCTTCGAGGCCTGGACCGGGGCTGGCGACCGGCTCGTCCGGGCAGCCGAGGCGGACGAGGCTGCGGGACGGCGTTACTCCGCCGCGGAGAAATACCGCCGCGCCACCGTCATGTACCTCACCGGCGAGCGGATGCCGGAACACGACAATCCCGCCCGCATCGAGACATACGACCGCCTTCTGCTCACCTTCCAGAAATATCTCGAACTCGGCGAGGTGAACTGCCAGAAGGTCGCTGTGCCATATCAAGGGTCGGTGCTGCCCGCCTTGTGGGTGCCCGCCGGCGATGCCGCCGCACCGGCCGTGGTGCACTTCAACGGCCTCGACGGAATCAAGGAGTTCCTGTTTCTCACCGGCTTCGGATCGGCGTTGAACCGCCGGGGAGTCTCGGTGTTGTTCGTGGACAACCCCGGCGTCGGGGAGGCGCTGCGCAAACATGGCCTGCACAACTTCGCCGAGGCGGAGGTCCCGGCGGGCGCGTGCGTCGACTACCTGGAGGGCCGCCCCGACGTGGACCCGGAGCGCATCGGGATGGTGGCCCTCAGCCTCGGCGGGCACCACGCGGCCCGCGCGATCGCCTTTGAACGGCGGTTCAAACTGGGCGTCTGCTGGGGCGCCAACTACGACTTCGCCGCCCGGCTGCGCAACCGCCTCTCGGGAAGCGCTGGTCAGCCTTCGGTGCCGCATGTGGCCGAACATCTCAGGTGGGTGTTCGGGACGAGTTCGATCGAGGAGTGCGTCGAAGCGACCCGCGGCTTCCACCTGCGCGGGATCCTGGACCGGATCACCCAGCCGATCCTGATCACCCACGGTGAGGAAGACCAGCAAATCCCGGTCTCCGACGCGTGGTCCACCTACGACGGCTGCGTGAACAGTGCGCGCCGGGAACTGCGTCGTTTCACCGCGGAGGAGGGCGGGGAGCAGCACTGCCAGATCGGCAATATGTCGCTGGGCACCGACTTCATGGCGGACTGGATCGCCGAGGTGCTCGTGCCGGTCAGCCGGTGATCTCGCGGACGCTGTCGGCCAGCAACCGAAGGCACCCCGGCGCGCCAGGGTTGAGCAGCAGATCGACGTCGTCGTAACCGTCCAGCAGCCGCACCAGATCCGCGGGCGCGGCAGGACGCCACCCGGCGGCGCGGACTCGGTGGCGGTGTGCCGGGGCGGTCGTGACGAGCAGGCACGGGATGTTGTCTGGCGACGGCGCGACGAGCGGGGATTCGTCCGTGTCCACGGCCACCGCGAAAGCCGACTCGCGGAAGACTGCGGCCATCTGGTCGAAGTCGGCCTCGCCGCGGGCGGTCAGGCGGAGCACGGCGTCCAGCGGGTCGGTCGGGGAGTCTTCCGCCGCCGGTTCGTAGGACGGGTTGGGCTCGAAGCGGCTGACGGATCCGTCTTCGCGCGCGAGCCAGCCGCCCACCACGGCCTGCGGCGGCGGGCTCGGGACCTCGGCCCCGTCGGTCGCCGACGCGGGTTGCCACGCCGGGTCGACCAGCAGCACCCACTGGTCCTCGGACATCGCCGGTACCTCCTTCGCGTGCGGTGAATCTACCGGCCTTGGCTCAGGCACGGCGGGGGCCTGCTTCCGCCAGTTCGGCCAGGTCAGCGGCTTGCCGGGCGGACGCCGCGCGTTCTTCCGCCTGGTACCGGCGGATGGCGGCGGCCGTGTGCCAACGGTCAAGCCAGCCAAGGCCGACGACGCTCAGCCGGTGCAGGGTCGGTCGCGTCCTCGGGCCGTCGAGGGCATTCCGGAGTGCGGTACGGAAGGCGTCCGCGGGCAGGTTCTCGGCCGTCAGTTTCTGGATGACGGCGGCCAGGTCCCGGGCGTAAGCGTCGGGGTTCGGCCGGCCGGCGAGCCGGGCGATTTCTTCGAGCAGCAAGGCCCGGCCGCCGGGGGCGTTCAGGACGGCGTCCAGGGCGCCGTGCCGGTCCAGGACCTCGACTGCTTCGGCGATGCGGGTGACGTCAGCGCCGTCTCGGGTCGCTTTGGCCAGGTCGGTGAGCACGGCGGTCGCATCCGGTTTGCCCAGCAAGGTGTCGGTCACGCCGTGCAGATGGAGGGCGGCGTGCTGCTCGGCGTTGTGGAGCGTGGCTAGTTCGCGGGCGGCGGTCCAGATCAGGTCCGGTCGTTCGTGCCGGGCGACGGTGTCGGCGAGCGAGGCCGTCGATTCGCCGCGGCCGAGTTCGGAGAGGACCCAGCCGAGCAGCTTGGCGGTCCCGTCATGGTCGCTCAGTGCGATCGGACCGACTGGCGGGGTGGGGCGGAACCACCAGCGGTGCGTCGCGGTTCGCACCAGTTCTTCGAACAGCAGGTCCGTGTCCGGGGCGCCGCTGAGCAAGTAGGTCGCGCTCGGGTGTGCGGCAGCCGACGGGCGGGCGGTGATCGCGTCGGCTGGACGGTCGGTGCCGTCGGTGCGCACCTGCTCGGTGAAGTTCCGGACGGCTGTCGCGTCGGTGGTCAAAATGGACGATCCATTCGGGACGGACACATCGGACGGTGAGTAATGCACTCCGACGGTACGGCCGTTGTGTGTCCAGGGCTCGGGCGTTGCGGGTGCGGGGCCGTTGTCCAGGCCGCGGAAGACCCTCGGCGTTGGTGTGTCAGTCGACATCTCGACAGCGGGCAAGGAAATCTTGACTCGACCGTCCCCTTCGGACACCCGGATTTTCACCGGGACGCGGTCCAGCACTTCGGTGCCCAGGGCGTCGGCGAGCTGACCGGCCAGTTCGCGGGCCGCGGCGGTGGCGTGCGCTCGGCCGTCCGGTCCGGTTCCGGTGACCTCGATCGGCGGCACCGGGCCGTCCGTCGAACGCAGCCGGGAGATCAGGCTCTCCAGCGGCGTATCCGCCACCAGGACGGCGTCGGCGGCGTGCATCGTGGCGGCACGCTGGACCTCGCCGAGGTGGTGATGCACGCGGCTGTCGTCGATGGTCAGCAGCGCGCGGGCAGCAGGCGGCAGCGGAACGTCGTGCACCTTGCCGGTGTAGCTGCTGCGGTCGGTGACGGTGCGGACGAGAGACGACAGGTTCGGATCGGCGGCGAGGTAGGACAACGCCGCGTGCCACACCAGATCCGGCTCGGCGTGCCGGCGCACGGCGGGCTCGACCGCGGTCAGATGCAGGTCGCCGTCCCGGTTGTACAGCCCGCGTACCAGGGTCTGGATTACGCGCTGGGTCAATTCCAGCGTCTCGAACCGGTCCGCCAGCGGAGCCGGATCGCCCTGCGGCGGCAGGAGCCAGCTGTGGTCGCTGTTCATCCGGATCTCCGTCATGCCCGGCAGTTCGAGCGCGGAGTTCAGGCCGATCCGCCGGGCCGTTTCGGTCATCGCGACCGGACCCGAGCGGTACATCACCGACTGCCGGTGCACCCGGCCCAGCGGCGTGGCGAAGAAGCCTTGACCGAGGGAGTCGACCTCGCGCGGCATCAGATTCGCCTGGGTCTTCCCGTAGTTCTCGCGCAGCTGGTCCAAATAGGACGCGGCGAACGGGTGTCCTTTCGACATGGTGAACGCCGAGTTCGCGATGTTCCCGCCGACCCGGTGCACCGCGTAACCGGAGTCGGACTCGGCGGCGCGGACGACGTCGTCCAAGCCGTGCACGACGTTGTCCCCGTCGGTGTAGAGGCCGCCGAACCGGTGCATCAGCTCCAGCCGCAGGATGTCGCTGGCCGCCGCGAAACCCGGGCCGGTCTGTTTGGCCAGTTCGGACAGGTAGAACTCCTGAGTCCGCATCGGGTGCTCGATGGTGAACACTTCGTCCACATTGACCAGTTGGACTCGGTGTTCTCCCGCCCACCGCAGCAGATCCCGGACGTCGTGCAGCGGATCCGGTCCTTCTTCCGGGGCCGCGGTGGTCAGCGCGAGTTCGGTTTGCCAGCGCGGCACGTCCGTCCACAGGATCGGGACGATGCCGTCGCCGAGCCGGTCCGCCGCGTCGCCGAAGTTCCGGCGGAAGGTGTGCATGGTTCCGGTGTCCTTGAGCGGGCCGCCGAGCCAGATGGAGTGCATCAGCAGCGGGGTCGAGGTGGTCTTGGCGAGTGGTGTGACGTCGCCAGGCGCCCACGCCGCCAGTTTGTCGTCCGGGCGCTCCTTCTCCAGGGTCCAGTCGCGGTTGTCGTCGAGGTGCGCGGGGTCCAGGTGTTCGCTGCTGAGCTGATAGCCCTTGGTGAGGTCCAGCAAGTCCAGGAAGCTGATGCCCTGTCCGGCGGTGAGGCCGCGGAAGTCGTGTCCGCGCAGGAACTCCGGCGGTTCGGGGGCGCGGTACAGGCCGAATAGGTCCGGTCCGAGCAGCGGCGCTGGCGGCGGGTTGTTGACGGCGGTCTGGCGGAGGTCGGCGACCAGATCCTCCGGTGCGGAGTAGTGGTGTTCCTCGGTGCGTGGTGCCGTGTCTGTTGTGGACTGTGCTGGAGGATTGCCGAAGGTACGGAACTGGCCGCCATCGGTGACAGCGGTGAAGCCGTGCGTCGCACCGATGGCCTTGCCGAGCGTAGCCGAATCCCGGCCGAACAATGCGGGTTTGGTCGGTGCGTGCACTGTGGACGGTCCGCCGAGTTCGCTGAGCGCGCGCTGGAAATCGTGGGCCAAGCCGCCCGGACCGTCGGTCTGGCCGGTGCTGCACGCGATGAGCGTGACTGAGCGGGATTGGGCTAGGGGCGCGGCTTGCGCCACGATCCGGGCGAAGGTATCGCCGTCGACGCGGACCGTCCGGCCGCCCAGCAGGGTCACTTTGACTGACTGCTCACGGCCGTGAGCGAAGACGAAGAGGGAATCGTCGTCCCACGGTGCCGCCGTGTGGTCGGCCCATTCGCCGAACTGGCGTCCGGAGAGTTCCGGGGTGGCCCCGGTGGCGTTGGCCTGCTTCAGCAGCGGGTCGAACTTGTCCGGCGTCGCGCCTTCCGGAAGCGTGCTGACCGTCCGAGAGTTGTTGGCTACCCAGTCTCGTTCGACGCTTTCGGTGTGCTCGTTCGCCGGAAGGAACGAGACGGCGCGAACTCGGCCGGAGCTGTCGGTGATCGTCCGCGTCTGGATCTCGCCCGGGTCGAAGCTGTATGGCCGGTCGGTGTCAGTGTCCCAACCGGACACTGTGTCGTTCGCCTCGACAGTGCCTTCGCGGTGCTGTTCGGGAGTGTTGTCCGGCGGCCGCGGCCAAGCGTGCGCGGCGATCTGGTTGTCCACTTCGGACTTGGCCTGCCACCACTTCCGCAGTGCCTCGTCGGCCTTCTCGCGGGCTTCCTGGATCCGGTTGTTCGCGTCGTCCTGCCGCGCGGTGTGGTCGGTGTGATTGTTGCGGTACTCGTCCAGCACGGCCAGGATCTCCGCGGCGCGGTCCTGCGCCGCCTGCCGCTGCTGGACCAGTTCGGCCTGCTCGTTCCGGATCTGCTGGGTCTGCCGTTGGGTGTCCCAGGCGCGCGCGACCAGGTCGCTTTGCGCGACCGAACCCGGTTCCTCGCCGAGTGCCAGGGAAAGAAGCTGTTCGTCGAGTTCGTTGAGCCGAGCGATTTCGTCGTTGCCCGCTCGCAGTGCTTGGCCCATATCGCGGGCCTCGTTCTGCGCCGTCCGGACGGCTTGCCGCATCTGCTGCACTGGGTTGCCGTCGACCGGAAGGTTCAGCCCGCGCGCACCGTCGGTCGTCGTGCGCACATTGTCGTTTTCGGACAGCCACGCATCATCGAAATCGCGCTGCGCCTTTTCGAGTTCCTCTTCTGCGGTACGCCAATCCTCAGCAGCTTTCTTGACCGCGTCTTGTGCTGAAGCGAGCGTCTCGGGCAACGGCTGGCCTAGGGATTGTTCCAGGTCGGTTTCGCTCATCCGCGTCCGCGAAGACTGCGGTACCCGCACCTCGACCGCCGCGGTCTTGCCGTCGACGGTCGCGACGATCCGGTACTCGACGTCCAGCCCGACCAGGCCGGTCCGGCCTTTGTCCTTGCCGACGACAGACCGCTGCGCGCCGGCGGTGCTGGACGTCGGATCGCTCTGGCCGACCGGGCTTCGGACGTCGAGCCCGCCCCAGGCATGCGTGTTCCGGCCAGGGTCGGTGATCCCGCCGGTGCCGATATTGCCTTGTTGTTCGCCGGTGACCGTTTCCTTGGCCTCGCCGGTGAACGTGGTGCCGGATTGGTCCGAACGCTCCAGTTTCACCGAATCGCTGAGCCCGACCAGATCCGGTTTCACCAAGCGGGTGTACACCGTCACCGAAGCGTGGCTGCTGCCGGTCACTGCGGAGGAATGCAAATCCGGAGTGGCGAACGGTTTGCTGACCATGTTCGGGAGATGCGCTTGCAGCGTCTCATTGGTGATCGAAGACGAGAGCGTGTTGTGCGCGCCGGTGCCGGGCCCGGTGAGTCCGTTGCCCGCACCGGCCAGTCGCAAGGCGCGGAGAGCGCCAGCGCGCACGTCCGCGGCACCGCGAAGTCCTTCGACGGTCGAAGACTTCGGCAGCGGACCGAAACCTTCCTGCTGCCACGCTGTGAGACGGTCCGAAGTGGACTCCGCGGCGTTGAGTTCGGTCGTCCGAGACCCGTACAGTTTGGTGTGGTACTGCTCGCCGCCGGAGATCTTCTGGTCGTCCGCGGACGACCGCGAGGTCACGGTCGCCTCTTGCGAAGCGACCGGGTAGGTGTGCCCGTCCCTGGCGACGACCAATTCGAATTGGAACTGGTGCTGATACCGCGCCGACGGTCCGCTCGAGGACGAGGTCAAGGCCGTGGTCGTGGCCTTGTTCTCGACGGTCTGGTCGGTCTTCGCGCGGGTCCCGGAAGCGCCAAGGTACGCGCCGTCGTAGCCGCTGACCTTGGGCTGGCTGTCCTGGAACAAGCCGCGGCCGGCACCGCGAATCTGCCCGCCGTAGGACGAACCGTGACCGGAATTCTCTTTGTCCGTAACGGTCGAGTTGACGACGTGATCGACCTCGCTGCCGTCGTGTTTCACGTCGAGGAACTGGGTGTCGAGGATCTTCGCTTTGAGCAGCAGCTGGTAGTTGTCCGTCCAGAGCACGCCCGGGTCTTGCGCCACTAAGGACACGCCGCCGTCCAGCGCGCCGTCCACAAGGGACGTGACCGCTTCGGAGGAGGCGGTGTCGAGTGTCCGCTGGAGATTGTTCATGGAATCGTCGAGCACCGACTTCGGCAGCAGTTTGTCGCCGAGTTTGCCGAGCTGCTGCCGAGCGTCCTGCACCAGCTTCGACAGGTTGGGAGCGTCCTCCAGCACCGCCGAGCCGAGCGAGCTGGACTTGCCGCCGACCAGCGGTGGGGCCGAAAGCTTGCCCGGCGCCGGGGTGCGCGGCTCGACCGGCGGCAGCAGTCCTTCCGCGCGAGCCTCGTCCTCGGTCATCGCCACGAAGACCGAACCCGGCAGCTGGACGTCCGCGCCCGCCCGCGAAATCGACCCGTTGACCAGGCCTTCCTGACGGCTTTCCGCGATCAGCCGGACGTTGCTGTCGTACTGGACGAGCACCGTTCGACTGTCCGATGAGGACCGGTTGGTGTGGTCGATGCTCGCGGTGATTTCATGCGACGAACCGGAGCTGCGCTGCCACGGGCTCCACTTCGCGGTGCCGAAAAGCTGGCCTTGGCCATGCGTGTCGGTGCCGGTCGGTCGCACGGTGAGTCCAAGCTGGACGTTGGCCTCGACGGATTGTTTGTGCGTGCCTTCGTAACTGGCCTTCGATCCGCCGGAGTACGTCCGGTCGCCGCCGCCGGTTTCGGACACCGCGACGAGTTTCGGATTGCTCAGCGAGATGCCCATGCCCAAGCCGCCGACCCGGTCGGCCACGCGGCGTTCGTAGCGGAATCCGTTCGCCGTCCCGCCCTGCTTCAGCAGTTTCGGCGTGAGGCCGCGGAAGTTTTCCGGCGAGAACATCCGGTCCACGCGTGCACGTGCTTCGCTGCCGGGCAGGCCGAGCACCGCGTCACCGCCGGCGGCGCGCTGGAGTTGCCGCAGTGCCTCGTCCCGTAGCGCCTCGGTGTTGGCGAATGCCTCCACGTGCAGGAACTTCGGCGTCGTCTGGTTTTGCTGCTGGGTCAGCAGGTCGTCGATGCTCGGGGTTTCGTTCTTGCTCATCGAGACGACACCCGGTTTGCCCGGCTTGAATTCGGCCGGGTCCTTGGTCAGCGCGGCGCCGTCGTTGAGCCACATATCGACTTTGCCGGAGATCGGCGGCAGGTCCGGATCGCCGGTTTTGGCCACTGTGGACACCTTCGGCGTGACCCGGAACGGCGACCCGGGCGTCAGCCGCCGCACCCACGGCCGGTTCCGGGTGTAGCTGGTGATCTCGACCTCGAACTCGATGTCGTGTTCGAACACCTGCGAATCCGGGCTGCCGCCCTTGCCGGTCGTCGTGGTCACCGTCGGGCCGCCGGAGTTCTTCCACGTCCGGTTGTCGGAGTACTGCAGCGGGGTGACGGTCGGGCTGATGCCGAGGTTCGCGACCGTCGAGGCGCCGGGAATGATCACGCGGCCTTCGACGCCGACCGACCAGCCTCGTTCGGTGGTGGTCGCGCTGGTCAGCGACGGGCTCGTTTCGTTGCTGTTCTTGACCGAGCGGCCGTCCGCCTGTCCGAGATGACGGCCCGGCCCGGGCTTCGCTTTGACCGTGACGTTGATGTATTCGTCGGTGAACAGCCCGCGCCGCTTCATTTGCGCCGAAACGCCTTGGGTGAACAGACTGTCCATTTTGCCTCGGAGCGAGGCGACCGAGAACGTGGACGTGATCTTGCGCAGGTTCGCGAACCGGTCGGCGATGTCCCGGCTCGAGCCTTGTTTGTCGCTCTGGAATTGGTCCCAGCGCGGCAGGAACTTGTCCGCGCCGGGCAGATTCCGCAGCGCGTTCTCGATCTGCGGCTGAACGCGGGTCGCCGGTTCGAACGAACCAGGCCGGGCCGTGCCCGCCGCGACGGCCGCCGCGAGATACGGCGGTTCGTAGCGCGCGCCGACGTCTTTGAACTTCGTCGGGGTGTTCTTCGGGACCGGCAGTCCCTGGGCTTTCGCCTCAGGCAGGCCCATCCGCGTGTACGAAGTGGCCTTGACAGTGGTCTTCTCGCCGGTCGAGGTAGTGACATCGAGGTCGACAGTGACCTTGTACAGGCCGATGTCGCCCTTTGCGTTCACTGTGGACTTGTTGGTGAAGCTGGTGCCGCTTGTGGACTGTTGGTTGACCTTCCGGGAGTAGCTTCCGCTGACGCCGCCGACGCCACCGACCGTGCCGGGCACGTAGGACCCGCCGCCGAAGATCGCGTTGACCTCTCCGCCGTACTTGGAGGAGACGGTGGTGCTGCCGCCGTTCACCGCGGAATCGTTGAACCGCAATTCGCTGTCGCCGGGAATCGTGCCGAGGTATTCGACGTTCGTGGGCCGCACCGCGAGTTGCACCGCTTCGCGGTGGGCGCCGTGCGGGCTGAGCAGGTCGTTCGACACCACCGGGTTGCCCTGCATCGCGGTGCCGAGCATGCTGCGCACCCCGCCGCGGCTGAGGAATTCCCGCAGCGAGGTGCGGCCCGGGGCGCCGAATTTGGTCACCGAGGGATGGAGGTTCTTGCTTACCTGATCGAACAGGGCGTTCTCGTCGAAATCGACGGCCTCCGGCGAGAGGAATTCGATCTTCTTGGCCCAGTCCGGCTTCGGTTCCGCCGGCCCGACCGTCTGCTCCTGCTTCAGGTTGGCCAGATCAGTGGAGAGAACCAGTCCGACGTGGCCGTCCACTGTGGATCCGACCAGGCCGCCGGTTTCGTTGCGCACCGTGATCCGGTAGGTCACCGGGGCGTCGGCGCGTTGCATGTCGCCCGCGGTGCGGATCACGCGCTGCTCGGTGCCGGTCGTGGTGCCGGTGTGCTCCGCTGACGGGCTGGCGAGCTGCGCGGTGCCGCCGACGGACGCGTACGGGCCGGCCGGGAACATCGCGAAGTACGAGCTGCCGACGACTTTCGCGGTGGTGTCGGTGTTCGGGCTCGCGTGGGTGGTCTTGACCTCGTTCTTGACGTCGCCGATGGTCGGCTGCGGCAGTTTCGTGATCTGGTCGGCGTTCACCGCGCTGAAGTCCGGCTCGGCGGTGACGTGCACCTCGTACCACTTCTCGCCGACCCGGACCATCGACTTGCGGCCATCGCCCATAAAGGACTCGAACTCAGGGCCGGAGAGGGAATCGGTGATCGCGTCGATGCCGTGCGCCCGCGGCGGGTTCTGCTGCTTCGGGCTGAGGCGGTGGATCAGGTTCTCGATGCTGGTGCCGACGTCCTTCGCGCCGCGGACGTCGACCGGGACGACGGAGCCGAGCGCCTTGCCGTCGCGGACGAACTCGGGCAGCCGGTCCGCGAGGGGGCGGGTGTCGGGTGGTTCCTCGGTTGGCTCGTCCGCGACCAGGACAGCGTCGTCGTGCTGCGTTGTCTGGCTCGAGCCGGGGGCTTTGATGGGCGTGTGAAGGTTCGGCTTGCCGTCGGTCTCGGGCTGCGAGCCGGGGCTTTCCGAGTGCGGCTGCGGCTTCGGCGCGGGTGCGTCGCCGAGGTGGTGGTCGCGGATGTTCGCGGTGTTCGAGACGCTCTCGAGCTGGTCGAGATTGCCTTGGTTGAGCCGCGAATCGTGCCACGCGTCCGGTCCCATCACCCCGGGCTGGTCGCCGCGGTTGAAGAGCATTTCGTCGTTTTTGTAGCCGTCGCCGAGACCGAGGAAGTGCATCAGCTCGTGCGTGACGCCGAAGGCCGAGTCGTGCACGTCCCAGTTGAGCTGGTTCGTCTCCGGGGTGCCCGGGTCCACAGTGGAATCGTGGAGATTCACCGGGATCCGGCGGCGGGGGTCGGCCTGCCAGCTGGTGTCGTCCGGGTGGATGTCGTCGGCGACGCGGACGTCGAGACCGACGTGCAGCTGGTCGCCGCCGGGCAGCCGGGTGCTCTGATTGACCCAGTCGTCGAGGTGGGCCTGCAGCTGCTGGATGAACTGTTCTCGCTGCTCAGGCGAAACCGAGCCGGAGTGCGAGGTCAGGTCGATCGGGATGGTGTGCTCGCGCACCCAGTGGCCGGGCGCGACCTCGAACCGGCGCACGTCGAACCGGATGTGCGCCATCGCGCCGGCGAGCTGCCCGCCCCTGAGTCCCGCGCGGTTTCCGGTGAACTGCTCGGCGATCTTCTTGATCGGATCGAACCGCTCCGAAGAGAACCGCGTGACCGGCGCGGTGCCGCGGCGGCCTTTCCAGTCCTTGGGCCCCGGCAGAGTCTTCGGATTCGGCTTCGGTGTTTCCTTTGCCTGGCCAGGGTTTTTTGGTGCGGCGGCCGGAGTCTGCGTATTCGTCGGACGGTTGCCGCTGAGGTTGTCGACCAGGGCTTGGCGCGTCGCGAGCGTCAGATCGGCGAGCTTCTTGCCGTCCTCGACGTTCTCCTTCATGCCCTTGACCAGCGAGGTGCGCTCGTTCTTGGGCAGATTCGCGACGACCTCGGAGAACACCTCCGGCCTGGCGGGAGTCGGCCCGCTCGGTGTGATCCCGTGGAACGCGGCTTTCGCGGCGATCTTCGCCAGATTCGGGTCGAGAGTCGTGTGATTGCCGAGGTAGTGGCCGATCTGGTCGGACCACCTGGTCTCGTTGGCGTGACTCTGGGCGAGCGCGGTGACGCCGTTCGGGTCGGTGCCGAGTTTGCCCGCGATGCGGCTTCCGTCGGTCTGAATGGCGAGACCGGAGGAGAATTTCGCGATCGCCGTCGGATGGTCGCTGTACTGCCAGCTCGGGTTGCGCTGCGACAGCACCGAATCGCTGAGCCCCTGGCCTTCCTTGGCTCCGTAATCGAAGCTGCCGGTGTTCGGGTTCTTGGTGCCGAATGTGACGTCGTTCTCCAGCCTGTTTCCCGGCATCCGGACGAATGTGTTCGGCTCCGGGAAATACACGGATCGAGGATCGACCCCGGCCAGCGCCTGTCGAACGTCCAGATCCAACTGCGCGGCGCGATTGGCGAGATCCCCATCCTCGGGCCGGACGTGATAGCCGCCGCTGATCAACTCCGGCGGCCCCTCGGGATTCTGCTCTACCGCGGTGTTGACCGCGTCGAACAGCGGCCCGTTGCGGGTGGCGAGGGAGTGGACGTCGGCGTCGCCGGTGTGCAGGTAGACCTCGTTGGCGCCACCGGCTTCGCGGATCTGCTCGGTGAGCCTTTCCGTGACCGGGTTCCGGGCGATCGTCTCGCGGATGCCGCCGTAGGGGATGGTCTTCTGGTCGATGACCGGGTTGCTCGGGTGTTTCCACGTGAACCCGATTATTGCTACCGGGAAGCGGTTGTCCCAGGTATTCTGGAATTTCTGGATCTTGTTGTTGATCGCTTGTTCTGAGCCTGGTGTGCCGTTGATTCCGATGACCAGACCGAAACGTCCTTCCGCGGAGTTTCCGGTGAACCCGGTGGAGTATTTCTCCGCGATGGCCTGAAGATTGTCGTCCGGGGTCGCGGCGACGGTGGCTACTACGCCGATGCTGTTCTGGTTGTCCTCGTTGCGGATGCCGAGGTCGCCGATGATTCCGGTTTCGTGCACGACGGTGAACTTGAAGTTCTTGTGGTGCTGCGCGAAGTCGCTCTTGCCGCCGGTGATCGGGGGTTGTTTGCCGACGTTGGGCCCAGGGCCGGCGGTGGCGGCTGGGGTCGGCTTTTTGGGTGCGGCGACTGGCGTGTGGAGGTTGCGGTTCGGGGAGTTCGGCGCGGGGGCTGGCTTTTTGGGTGCGGCGACTGGCGTGTGGAGGTCGCGGTGCGGCGGGTTCGTTGCGGAGGCCGGTTTCTTGGGAGCCGCGACTGGCGGGTGCGGGGTGCGGCTCGAGGGAGTCGGCTTCTTGGGCGCGGCGAGGGGGTCGCGCGGCGGCGCGGTGTTGTCGCGGGCACGCGGGGCAGGGGACGGCTCGGTGCTGATCGGCTTTGCCGGAGTAGCGGCAGGCTCGTTTTTGGATGGCTTGGGGGTGGTGTCGCCCGAGGTCGGCTCCGCAACGGGGGCGGGCTTCGCACTGGTGGCCTGATCCGGTGAGGGGCTCGCGCTTCGACCGGGGTTCGGTGCCGGTGACGGGGCAGGACTGGGGTTGGCCGAGGGATTCGGGCTGGCAGACCGGTTCGGGCTCGGAGCGGTGCTGGGGTTGGGGCTGGTGGATTGGTGTGGACTCGGACTGGCCGTCGTCTGGCTGGGATCGGCAGCGGAGGTCTGAAGGGGAGTCGGGTCGGGGGTGGGCGAGGGCGAGGGGGTCTGGGCGGTGGTGCCCGGTGCCGGGTTCGGGCCGTCGATGGTCGCCTTCGGGGCGGGGCTCGGAGTCGAATCGATGCCTTTGACGCTGGTCGACGTCGCCGGCGGGACCGGCTTGGGCTCCGGGGTGACAGGTGGGTTGGCGGAGTTGGTGGGTCGGATGTTGGTCGAACCTGGGTTGGAGTCCGGGGTGCGGCCGGAAGCGGGGGACGAGTTCGCGTCCGAGGCGTGATTGGTGGCTGGGCTCGGAGAGATGGCCGTGTTCGGGCTGGGCGACGGGTTCGAGGAGACGGTGATGTTCGTCGCGGGGGCCGGGTTGGGGACGGTCTCCAGACCGGGGCGAGTTGTCGGGTTCGACGGGCCGCTCACCTGGCTGGGGCCGGTGGCGGCGGGCGGAGCGGGATCGGTGCTCCGGTTGCCGCCGAAGCCGGGGAGGCCGGTGTCGTGCTGCGGGTTGGGAGCGGGGTTGCCGTTGGTCGCGGGCGGCGAGGAGGGGTGGTTGCCAGCGGAGGGGAGGGTCTGGCCGTTCGAGCCGGTGGAGTCGGGAAGGTTTCCGGTTGTGCCGGAGTCCGGCGTTGCCGGTGCCGGGGTTCCGGCGGTGCCCGGTGGCGGAGTGGGGGTGCCGGTGTTGACCGAGTCCGGTGTGGACGGGGGCGGGGCGGCGTGGTGGCCGGTGCCGTTCCCGCCTTGGTTGGCCGTGCCGGGAGCCGGGTTGGAGCTGGATGCTGGATTGGTGTTCGTACCCGGGTGGGTCGTGGAGCTGGGATTCGGATTCGGGCTGGCGCCCTCATTGCCGGCGGCAGTGCCGGGGCTCTGGTTGCTGCTCGGGCTGGGGGCGGCGGCTGGTGAGGTGGAGTTCTGGTTGCTGCTCGGGCTGGTGCCGCCCTGGTTCTCGGTGCTGGGGTTGGCTCCGGGCGGGTTCGAGCTGGTGACGGGGGTGCTGTGGTTGGTGCTGCCGGGCGAGTCGCTGCCATCGGTGGGGTTGTTGCTGGGCGAGTGGGGGCTCTGGTCGGGATTGCTGGCCGAGCCGCTTTGGTGAGCGTTGTTGCCAGTGGGGTGGGAGACGGGGGTCGAATCGTTGCCGCTGGGGGTGTTCGCGGAGTGGGAACCGTTCGCCGAGTCCTGGCTTCCCGTGGAGTTGGGGCCTGGGGCGGTGGCGTTGTCGGCTGAATGCGAGTTGGTTGGGGAGTTGGAGCCGCTCGCCGAGTCAGAGTTGCCCGTGGTGCTGGGGTTGGGGGAGTTCGCGTTGCCGGTCGACTGCGAGCCGCTGGGGGAGTGGGAACTGTTTGCCGAGTTCGGGTCGCTCGGTGAAGTCGAGTTGCCGGTGGTGCTGGGGTTGGGGGAGTTCGCGTTGCCGGTCGACTGCGAGCTGCCGGGGGAGTCGGAGCTGTTCGTCGAAGGTGGGCTGCCCGCGGGGTTGGGGTTGCCGATTGAAGTGCTGTTGCTTGTCGAGTGCGAACCGGTTGCGGAGTTGGTGGCGTCTGAAGGGTTGGGGCCGCCTGTCGAGTTCTGGCCGCTCGCGGAGTTGGGGCCGCCAGTTGAAGGGCCGCCAGTTGAAGGGGAGTTGTCGGCGGAGTTGGGGTTGCCGGTGGAGGTGCCGCCGTTTGTGGAGTTCGGGCCGCCTGCCGAGGTGGGGTTGCCCGTTGAGGTCGGGTTGCCGGTGGAGTTGCCCGGCGGGGTCTGGCTGTTGGGGGTGGAGTTGCTCGCCGGAGGCTGATTCGTCGTGGTGGAGTTGGTGCCGGGCGAGTGGGCGGTGTTCTGGCCTTCGCCGTGAGGGGTGTTGGTGCCGGAACCGCTGGTGCCGTTCGAACCACCTGAGCCAACGCCGCCTGAGCTGCCAGGGCCGCCTGAGCCACCAGGACTGCCGGAGCCACCAGGTCCGTTGGATCCGCCGGAGCCGCCCGAGCCGCCGGGCCCGGTGCCGCCGGAACTCCCCGAGCCGCTGGAGCCGCCCGAGTTGCCGGGGCCACCCGAGCCGCCGGGACCGCCCGAGTTGGCAGGCGGGGTAGGGCCGTTGACCGGGTCCACCTTGATGTTCCCGGTCCCGTCGCCGCCGGGGTCGTTAGGGCCCTTCGGCTGGCCGCCATCCTTGCCGCCGTTGAGTTTGTCGTGCAGGTTTTGTCCGGCGTGGTGGGCGCCGTGGGTGGCGGCGCCGGATAGGCCGCCGTTGAGGGCTCCCCAGCCCAGGCTGTCCAGGTCTCCGCCGAACAGCCCGGCGCCGGCCAGGCCGACTACTACCTCGGTGGCCGCTTCCACTCCCGCCGCGCCGAAGACGTTGTGGCCCCACTTGCCGAGGCCGCTGTGGGCACCGGCGGCGAACGCGCCGCCGATGGCGCCCAGAGCCGCGTTCTGGCCGATCTGTTTCCAGTCGAAGCCGTCCCGGTTGCCCTGCGCGATCTGGATGAACTCCGCCAGCATCTCCTCGGCCGCCTCTTCGGCGGCTTCCTGCGCGGCCTCTCGCGCGACCCGCGAAAGCAGGCTCATCAACCGCGACATCAGCGAGCGTTCGATCTGCATTACCGCGGTCCGGCCGGCTGCCCAGATTCCCGGGATCAGCGGGGCGGTGAACGGGTTCGTCATCGCCCAGATCAGGTCCGCGGCGGTTACTGCGATCGAAATCAGGATGCCGTATTTGGCGTTTTCTACGTTCAGGGCGTATTCGCGTAAAGCGGCGGCTTGTTGCTGGGCTCGGTAGGAGAAACCGGCGCCCATGGTGCTGAGTTTGTTGGCGTAGTCGGCGAAGTTGGTCGCTACGTCTCCGCCGACGTTGGAGACGACCTGTTCCGCCAACTGGCTGAATCCGGTTCCCGCGGCGGAAATTTGCTGCGCGACTTGATCCCATTCGGCGGCCAGTTCGCGTGCTTTGTCCTCATCGCCCTGCGGCCAGGCGTCGCCCGCGATGATGTAGAACACCCAGTTCAGGCTGGGGTCCACCATGAGGCTCATCGCGGGGTCACCTCCTTACAGTGAACGAAAAATCAGTGTTCTTCCGGGGTGATCGCGGGCTGGGCGGGGATCGACTTCGTCGGGGCCCACCCCGCGCCTTCCACTGGGCGCTGCCAGACCTCGGCGGGCTCCAAGGGAGTGACTTCGCCCTCGGGGGTTTCCATCTTGTCTTCTACCGCATGGACTGGCTTTTCCGAGCGGACGAAGACGGTCGACTCGGTCGGCTGCAGCGGGGTCACGGCCTTCTGAACCGGACGCTCAACCGACAGACGCCTCAACTGCTGCGGTTCTTCGCCCGGCTTCGACGGAATTGGTTCCTCGCCCCGGTCAGGGATCCGCGCCCGGACGCTCTTTGCTGCGGTCCAGCCCTCTTCCTTGCCGAGCAATTTACCTTGGATTCGCACGCCGCGCCGGTATTCGGTCGGGGGTTCCTCGGAGCCAGGGTCGGCCTTGCGGACCTTGTGGTTCAGGTCGGTGAAGTTCTTGAACAGAGCGTTGGAACCGTCGTAAGCGCCCTGGTCGGCCTCACGGAACGACGTCGCCATGTCGCCGATCGCGTCGCGCGTCGCTTCCACTGCGAGCGCCCACGCGTTGATGCCGTTGTAGATCTCGGCCGCCGACTGGATGTGCGTTTTCGAAAACTCGTTGCCGTTCTTGTCGTTTCCGGCCGCGTCCTGGATCCGGCTCGGGTTCGCCAGGCTTTGCACCAGCTGGGCGAGCGTGCGCAGTTCGGCGCTCTTGCCGTCGAAGCCGTCGCGGCCGCCGTCCAGACCGTCGGCGTCGACGAAAAACTGGTCTGTCATGGCAGATTCCCTTCGTCGAATCCCGGCACTCGCGCCGAGAACAGGGCGTTGACGTCCAACTTCCCGCTCATCAGGTCCTGGGCGGAGATGCCCGGCGGCAGCATGGGGGCCATCAGTTCCGCGGCGGCGGCGACGGATTTCTGGCGAGCGGCCGAAATGGTTTGCACGATCACCGAGGCCAGCTCGGCGGGAGCCATGCGTTTGTAGGCGCTGGTGGGGAAGGAAAGTTCGGTCAATTCACCGGTACGGCCGACGGTCGCGGTCACCTCGCGGCGGGCGGAAGTGACGGTGCTGGTGGCGGTTTCGACGTCCTGGCGAGCCTGGTCGAAGTGGTCGCGTTGGTGTTGGTAGGCGGCCATCGCGTCTTCGAGCATCTTTTCGTGCTGAGAACTCATAGCGGTTCCTCCCGAGGGTCAGCCGACCGAGGCCAGGCCGGGGCCTAGGGCCATGGCTCCGGTGTCGGGCGGGCGGATGCCGCGCAGGTCGGCGGCGGCCAGCGTGCGGGACGCGGCGGCGGCCGAGAGCGTGCGGGCGAGCTCATGCGCGGCGTGCGCGGTGTGGTCGGAGGCGGCGGAGAGTTCGTGGGCGAGTGCGTCGCGGACGTCGTCGGGGACCTCGTGGCCGCGTCGGATCAGCAGGCGCACCGCGATTTCGGCTAGTTCGTCCACTGTGTACTCACTGAGTTGCCAGCCGTACGGGAAGGCGTCGCGCAGGGTGGGCAGCTGGGCGAGAAGTTCGCCGACGCGGTCGCTTTCCCCGGTGAACACCACGACGGGATCCGCGGGGCGGCGGGAGACCATTTCGGACAGTGCTTCCAGGGCTTCGATCCCGGGGGTGTGCGGGGAGGTGTCCCAGTCGCCGTCCAGGTCGATGACCAGGGTACCGCCGGAAGCGTCTTCCACCGCGGCGCGGACCAGGTGCTCGGCTTGGCCCGGCCATTGCGGTGACAGCTCTTCGGCGAGGTTGCGGCGAACCAGCTGCCCCGTCGGGGTCATGCCGAATTCGGAGAGGATTTGTGCGTACAGGCTTGCGTATTCGGAACGTCCGGTGCCGCGTTTGCCGCTGATCACCAGGTTTGCCTGGTGGCCAAGCGGTTGCCGTTCGTGGGTGAGGCGGCCGAGCTTGAGCAGCAGCCGTTCGGCGTTCTCTCGGACCGAGTTCTGGCCGACCAGTCCGCTGAGGCGTTTCCAGCCCGCACTGGTTTTCACCGCGGCGGCGGGGTCGGCGGTGACCGAAACGGAGGACTTCGCCGCGGAAGGCAGTTGCGTCAGTTCGGCTTGCAGGTCGTCGGCGGTGAGGCGGTTCAGTTCGATGTCTTTGGACGGCGGATACAGCGCCAGCCGCGACGCCTGGTTGTTCACCATCGCCTCGAACAGCTTGCGCGCGACGCGACCGTTGCCGAACGTCGAATTCTTCGGCACCCGCTCGAAATACTCGCGCAGCGCGGCCAGCGCGTCGTCGGTCATTTCGTAGTAGTGCTTGCGGGTCAGGCCGGTCGTGATGGTGACCAGTTCGTCGACGCTGTAGTTGGGGAATTCGATGGTGCGCGTGAACCGCGAGGCGAGACCGGGGTTCGACTGCAGGAACTGTTCCATCTGCTCGGAATAGCCCGCGACGATCACCACCAGCGAATCGCGCTGGTCCTCCATGATCTTCATCAGCGCGTCGATGGCTTCCTGCCCGAAGTCCGGGCCGGAACCGCCGGTCGGCGCGCTCAGCGTGTACGCCTCGTCGATGAACAGCACCCCGCCGACGGCCTTCTCCACGACCTCGGTGGTCTTGATCGCGGTGGACCCGATGTACTGGCCGACCAGGTCCTGGCGGGCCACCTCGATCATGTGCCCCTTCGACAGGATGCCGAGTTCGGCGAGCACCGTGCCGTACAGCCGGGCGACGGTCGTCTTACCGGTGCCGGGCGGGCCCGCGAACACCAGATGCCGCGACATCGGCGGCATCGGCAGGCCCATCCGCTCGCGCATCTGCGACATCTTGATCAGGTTGATCAGGCCGGTGACTTCCTTCTTCACCCCGGCTAGCCCCACCAGCGCTTCCAAGTCGCCCAGCGGGCCTTCGAGCACTTCTCCGGCGGCTTCGCTCACAGTCTGCTCAGCGACGTCGCTGGTGGGACCGGCCAGCACTTCGAGCGGGCGGGCGGAATCGGTGAGCAGGTTGTCGATGTCCGCGTGCTCGCCGCTCACGAGTTCGCCAGAGGCGTCGTTGACCACGCAATCGCGGATGCTGACCGGCTCGGTGGTTTCCACGTGGAAACCGTCCTCGCCCGCGCCGAGGACCTCGCATTCGGTGAACGAGGCCTGAGCGCCGACGTACACGCCATTGCCTCGCGCATTGCGCACCCGGCAGCGGGAAGCGGTCAACGTTGAGCCCGCAGCGACGGTGATTCCGTCCACTGTGGAGTCGATGATCTCGCAGTCCTGCAAGGAGATTTCCGCGGTTCCGGAAATGTGCAGACCGCCGCCGCGGACCTGCACCGACTTCGCCGAGGACGGCGCGCCGCCAGCGAACGAGACCGCCTGGTCCGCCGTCGAATCGACCCGAATGTCGGTCACCGTCAATCGGGCGTTCTCGGTGACCTGCACCCCGGCTTCCCGGCCAGTGTCGATGGAGGCGTCGGCAAGATCCAAGGTGGACTGTCCGGAAAGGACAATGCCGACACCGCTGTCCGGCGTCATCCGCAGCCCGCCGACGGTCACGGCGGAATCGGCGCTGACCGACAGCGCGGTGTGCGTAGAACCCCGGACGGTCGCGCGTTCGAACCGCGGCCGCGCCTGGTCGTCGACCAGGATCGTGACCGGCGAACCCTCGAAGGTGCAGTCCACGAACTGCGGCGCGGCGGTTCCGGTGGCCTGCACCGCGTTCGTGCCAGCCCCGGCGAACACACACTCGCGCAGCAGCGGTTCAGCAGACGCGGCGATGTGCGCGGCCTGCATCGGTGCCGACCGGAACTGCGACGACGCAACGGAAACCCGGCCCTTGCTGGTCACGTACAGGTCGACGTTCGCGCTGTCCCGCACAGTCAGCCCGGTAATGGTCGCGCGTCCCTGCTGTTCCACGACCATCGCCGGTTTTTGCGCGCCGACGATCTCGCACTGCTCGACAATCGCGACCGCTTCGCCGTTGACACACACCCCGTTGCCCGCCGCGCCCCGCACCGCGCATCGGCGCAGCAGCACCGAACCGGTCTCGGCCACGACCACTCCGGACGACGCGGCGTCGACGATCTCAGTGTCCTCAATGGCCGATTGCACCGGCGAGGCGATTACGACCCCGGCACCGCCGGTGCTGGTCACCGTGCAGCCCCGCAGCGCGAGCGAACCTTCCAGCCGCGCCAGCAAAGTCGCCCACGAATTCCCGGACAGCCGACAGCCGTCCAGCGCCGCCTCGCCGCGTACAACGTCCACAGTGACCAGTTGGTCGTCGGTGCCGGTCAGGACGAATCCGCTCAACTGCACCGCTTCGGCGTTCGCGACGAGCACGCTTCCGGTGCTCGCCACGATTTCCACGGTGCCCGCGCCTTGTTCGGCCACCAGCGACACCATCCGGTCAACCACGAGGTTTTCCTCGTACCGTCCAGGATGGACGCTGATCGTCGCCCCCGGCTGCGCCTGCGCCAGCGCCGCGCCGATGGTTCCGAACGCACCCGGCCGGTCGCCGCCGACCACGAGCAGCTGTCGGTTCATCGTCTCCGCCTCTCCGCACTCACGCCAGGCCCGGGAGCGCCCCGAACCGCTCCGCCGCCTGCTCGTCCATCACGGTCCGGACCAGGTCCTCGCCCGCTTCCGCCCACGTCTCGAGCGTCTGCCGGAGCGAGTTCATCGCCAGCTCGTCCAGCGACGCCCGGTCGTTCGCGACCCGGCCGGTCTCGTCGATCTCGCTCGCGGTCAGTTCCCGCAGCAGCACCGCACCCCGCGCGCCCGCGGCCGGTTTGCGTGTCTCGAGCACCTTGAAGCTGGTCCCCGGCACGAACAGCACCCGGTTCTCGACGCCGCCCTCGCTCGGTTCCAGCAGTTTGGTGCGCCGTCCGGTGATCGACCACGCCAGCACGTCCGTCTCGCCGTCCACAGTGGACGACGGCTGGGTCAGTGCGTTCAGGAAGCCCCATTCGGTCAGCACTTTCCGTCCGTCCAGCAGCGGCCAAGCGGACGGCGGCAGCTCGGTGGCGAAAGTGGCCGGACCTCGGTGCGAGGGCAGCCTGCTCAGCCCGGCTACGACGCATCGGGCGACCGGCACGTGCGGACCGTTCGCGCCGCGACGCAGCCCGGCATCGATCGTCGATCCCTTGGGGGACAGGTAGAGCTGCACGGCGACCGCGTCGGTCAGCACCTCAACCGAGGACGAGGTCGACAGCACGCCTTGGAAACCTGGGTGTTCGGACAGGATCCGCGCGACGGTGTTCGACATCAGGCCGTACTCCGCGCCGAGCGATTTGCGCAGCCACTGGCGTTCCTTGTCCGCGCCGCGTTTGGGCAGCAAGGCGGTCGATTCCGCGCCGGGGGTTTCCTGGAAACGCAAGTCTGCCGGTGCTTTCGCCGGTTTCGGTGCGGGCTCCGCTTTGGCCGCGGGTTCCGTCTTGTCCGAAGTGGACACCGGAATCGCGGGCTTGGCGACCTGTGGTTCGACGGGCTTGGCCGGTGCGACATCGGCCGGGGCAAGGTGCGTGAGCGGCTTCGCTGCCGGAGGAGCAGCGGAGACCTTGACCGGGGGCTCTGCGGGAGTTTCCGCCGGAGCTACCGGAGCACTGACCGGAGCAACCGGAGCCGCGATCGCCCCAGGAACCTCCGTAGGCGCAGCGATCCCCAACGCCGCCGGAGCCGCAGGCAAGTAAGCCGCCGGAGGAGCCGCGGCAACAACCGGGGCCGGATTCCCAGCCTCGATCGCCTCCAACGCCCGAGTCACCACCCGAGGCCGCGCACGCTCCGCAAGCAGCGCCGCGGCGGGCAACACCCGGCTCATCCGGCGAGTCTCCTCGTCGAGCCGCGCCAGCAAATCCTCTGCCAGCAACCGCATCCGCGACACCGAACCCTCGTCGGCCGCGTCAAAGGTGAGGTTGTGCACCGCGGCGTCGAGAGTGATCTCGCGGATCGCGGCCGACGAAGGACCGTCCTGCGGCGGACGCACCAGCAGACCCGACTGCACGACCTCGACTACCGCGTCCGGCGAGTACCAGTACACCGCCGGAGAGACCTGGTCGAGCCCGTGGATCGGCGGGCGGTGCGACAGCAGCTCAGGCAAGACGGAAGCCGAGCCGGGTTCGTACCCGAGTTCGGTGGTGAACGGACGCCAGCCAAAGCGTCCGTCGTGCATCACGGTCCGCAAAGTCGGCAGCTGCGGCGAACCGACCGGCACGCCCGCGTAGAACGCGACCGGTTTGCCGAGCAGATCCGCCAGCGCCTGTCCGATGGTGGCCTCGCCGGGCACCGACATCGGCCCGTACTGCACGAACCGCGCCTTGGCCCGCACCTTCTCGGGCAGCTGGACCCACAGCCGGGCCGCGTCGTCCAGCGTCAGCGGCGGACAGCCGGGGCAGCCCAGGACGATGGTCATGGTGTCGTGCTGGGCGGGCATCCGGGAGATCAGCGCCTTGCGGTGGTGCCGCTGGGGCCCGTCGAAGCCGACCGGACGGACCCACAATCCGCCGGGCAGCGGTTCGGCGACCCCGCGCGAACTCGTCGGCGTCAGCTCGGCGGCGATGCCGGAATCCCAAGCCGGGCGCGGGAACCGCTTCGCCTCCCAGGCCGGCGGGCGGCCCGGCCGGAAGCGCACCCAGCCGCCGCCGCGTCCGGCGTGGACGAACAGCGCGCCGCCCGCGCTCGGGATCACCGAACCGTCCGGCGCGAGCACCGGGCGGTTGATCCGCTCGGCCAGCCACTGGCCGGCCAGCGCGGTCGTCTCGCGCGAGCGGCCGCCGATGACCAGCCGGACGCCGCGCCGCCGCCGGGGGAGCGCCTTGGCCACCGATTCCCACATCGCGATCGGCGAATCGACCGGCAGGTCCACGACGACGAGGTCATGGTCGGGATCGGCCGCGACGCCGAGCGCGAGCGACTGCGCCTCGCCGGTCATCCCCTCCGCGAGATGCACGACCAGCGCGTTGCCCACGGTCTTCTTCTCCAGAGCGCCGTCGTCGCGCCGGATCAGCGAAAGCTCCATGGCTGCCTCCTTCTCAGACTCGGCGGCCGACGGCCGGGGCCGCGCCGCCGGTGTGGTGCGCGATCAGCCCGTACACGAAGAACCCGACCGCGATCAGCAGCCCGAGGACCAGCCCGACCAGCAGGCCCACCCAGGCCCGCCGGGCGGGCACGTCGAGGTGGCTCGCGTCGCCGAGCACCAGCGCCGAGGTCATCCGCCCGATCAGGAACGAATACGCCTCGACGTGGTCCTTCTGCGTCTGCACCATGTCACCCCTCCATCGCTTCAGGAAGTGAGCCCGACGGCCCACGCGTAGACGCCGAACAACTGCAGCAGGATCGGGATCATCGCCACCGCGCTCAGCGTTTCCAGCCAGTTCGCCAGGTGCCCCCAGATCGGCAGCAGCCGCCGCGGCGGCGGGCGCAGCATCGCCAGCAGGAGCAGGAAGAACACCAGGCACAGCCCGGCGAGACAGGTGCCTCGCCACGGCGTCGGCAACGGCTGGATCAGCGACAGCCCGAGCAGCACCAAGCCGATCGCCCCAGCGGCGGCGAGCGGAACCCGTTGCCACACACCGAGCAGCGCCCGCGAACGCATCAGCACCGCCGCGGACACCAGCCCGCCCAGGATGGTCGGGAACAGCCCGTGGCCGACCAGGAACGGGAAACAGCCGACGAAAACGGCCGTGGCGGCAAGGCAGGCGATGGTGAGGTAGCCGTCGGCGTACCCGGTCTGGTGCACCATCTGCGCGGCGGGCATCGGCTCGATGTCGTACTGCAGTTCCCCGGCCGAACGCGGCAGCTGCGGACCGCGGATGCGGGCGAACCGGATGCCGATCCGCGGTGCGAACACCATCAGCCCGACCAGCACGAACGTCACCAGCCCTGCCGCCTGCTCGGTGGTGAACCCGGCACCGAGATGCAGCCACAGCGAAAGCGCCCCGGCGAGCCCGGTCGCGACCACCGCGCCGAACGGCACGAACGGGATGGCGTGCGACCACGCCGCTCGTCCGCCGAGCACGAGACCGCCAGCCAGCGCGAACGTCAGGCAGCCGGTCAAAATCGGCGCGCCCTGCAGGTCGAACGCCGAATCGAGTCCGGCCACCGCGACCGCACCGGCGAGGAACGCGAACGCACAGCCGCCGAGCCCGAGCAACGTCAGCAGGGCCTTGTCTTCGGAACGCACCCCGGTCGCTACCGCCGCGACGAGCAGGCCGAGCGACACCACGCCGCCGCCGATCGCGGTCAGCCCGGCCGAACCCGGGTAGAGCAGCACTTTGGCGAGCACCGCGAGGGAGAAGATCGCGAACCCGAGGAACAGGCCGCGGTTGAACTCCGGACGCCAGCGGCCGGGGTGCCGGCTCACCGCGGTGGCCATGCCGTCCGCGATGTCGTCGAAGTCCAGCTCCGGCAACGGATCCGCGCGAGGGCGGAGGTGGAATTCCTCGCCCTCCTTCCAGTCCAGCGATTCCGGCGTGCCCGACGCGTCCAGCGGCTCCTCGCCGAGCCGCTGCAGCACCCAGCCGTCGCCGAGGTCCTCCCGGCTGCCGGTGTGCTCCAGCAGCACGGGCAGCAGGCTGGTCAGCGGGACGGACATCGGCACCGCCAGGTCCGCCCGGCCCTGCGGCCCGTACACGGTGATCCGGCACAGTTCGCCGGTCGACGCGGTCATCGCACGCCCCTTTCCGTCGTCGCGAGCGGGGACCAGCCCTCGCCGGCCCGGTCTTCTTCCGCGGTCGCGGTCTGCACGAGCTTCACGCCGCGGCGGGTCACCAGCTGCGCGCGGCCGGCGGGCAGCTGGCGCGGGGCCGCCTCGCCGAGGAACTTGCCCTCCTCCTTAGGGTAGGAGAACACCACGCCCGGGCTGCCGAGCTCCCAGATCCGGCGGACCACCGAGTCGCTCAGCGCGCGCATCGCGCCCGAGGTGCTGCGGCTGAGGATCAGGTGGAACCCGATGTAGGAACCCTGCGACAGCAAGGACAACAGCGGCTCCAGCGGCGAACCCATGCCGCTGGTGAGCAGCTGATAGTCGTCCACCACGAAGAACAGCCGCGGGCCGGTCCACCAGTCGCGGCGCTTGAGCCGGTCCGCGGTGATGGTCTGGTCCGGCACACGCGGGGTGAGCGAAACGCTGGCCTGCTGCGCGAGTTCCTGCAGCGCCTCGGTGGTGGTCGCGTACCCGACGCGGTATTCCTCGGGCACCTCGACGTCCAGCTGGCGGCTCGGGTCGGCTAGCACGATCTTCGCCTCACTCGAGGAATAACGCGCCAGCACCGACCGCAGCACCACCCGTAGGAGGTTGGTCTTGCCGGTTTCGTTGTCGCCGAAGGCGAGCAGGTGCGGAGTGGCCGCGAAGTCGTGCCACACCGGCAGCAGCCGTTGCTCGTCCTGGCCGAGCGCGATCCGAAGGTCGCCGTCCGGCGCGGGAAGCTGCGCCATCGGCAGTTTCGCGGGCAGCAGCCGTACTGACGGCGCGGGTGCGCCTGGCCAGAACAGATGCACCTCTTCGGCGACCGCCTTGGCTGCGGCGGCGAGATCGTCGGTGTTGCCGCTGCCGTCCATCCGGGGCAGCCCGGCGAGGAAGTGCAGGCCGTCTGGAGTGAGGCCGCGGCCCGGCTGGTTCGGCACCGTTTTCGCTTTGCGCGAGCCGATTTCCGACTCCATCGGGTCGCCGAGCCGCAGTTCGAACCGCGTCTGCAGCAGGTCGCGCAGGTACGGCCGGATCTCCGACCAGCGCGTCGCGCCAATCACCACGTGCACCCCGAACGACAGCCCGCGCGAAGCCAGCTCGCCGATCTTCTGCTCCAAGTCGCTGTAGTCGTTCTTGAGGCTGTACCAGCCGTCGACTACCAGGAAGACGTCGCCGAACGGATCCTCGATCTGGCCGCTGCGGCGCAACGCTCGGTAGGCGTCCATGGATTCGATGCCGTGCTCGGAGAACAGCGTTTCGCGGCCTTCCATGACCTGCGAGATTTCCTCGATGGTCCGGACGACCCGGTCGCGTTCGAGCCGGGTGGCGACCGAACCGACGTGCGGCAGCCCGGACAGCGACATGATCCCGCCGCCGCCGAAGTCCAGTCCGTAGAACTGGACCTCCTGCGGGGTGTGCGTCATCGCCAGCGCCAGCACGAGGGTGCGCAGCAGAGTCGACTTGCCGGTCTTCGGCCCGCCGACCACCGCGACGTGCCCGGCCGCCGACGAAAGGTCCGCCGTCAGCAGCTCGCGGACCTGCTCGAACGGCCGGTCGATCATCCCCATCGGCACCCGGAGCCTGCCCCAGTGCGCCGGGTCGGCCACCGCCATGCCGCGCACCGGATCCGGCGTGACGCTCGGCAGCAGTGAATCCAGGCTCGGCGATTCGGCCAGCGGCGGCAGCCACACCTGGCGGGCCGCCGGACCCGCGCCGGTCAGCCGGTCGATGAACGCGTCGGCGAGCGTCGGCCCGCCCGGAACGGCGGCTTCCAGAGCGTCCACATCGGACTGCTTCTCGGCCGGTTCCGGCTCGTCGTCGCGGATGATCAGCTTCGCCGGATGGGACTCCGTGCGGAACGGGACGACCTCGCGGCTGGCCCGCGCCGCGGCGACCGCGGAGTTCTCGCCGTTGCCCGCGGGGACCGGACCGGAGACGTAAGCGGCCTTGAACCGCACCAGGTTCGTGGTGTCGATCTTCAGGTAGCCGTTGCCTGGTTCCGGCGGGAGTTCGTAAGCGCTGCCCGCGCCGATCACGCTGCGGGATTCCATCGAGGAGAAGGTGCGCAACGCGATCCGGTACGACAGGTGACCTTCGACGCGGTGGATGCGGCCCTCGTCCAGCCGCTGCGACGCGAGCAGCAGGTGCACGCCGAGACTGCGACCGAGGCGTCCGACGGAGACGAACAGCTCCATGAACTCCGGCTTCGCGCTCAGCAGTTCGGAGAACTCGTCCACCACCAGGAACAGCGTCGGCATCGGGGCCAGCTGTTCGCCGGCCGCGCGGGCCTTTTCGTATTCGTACAGCGACGGATAGCCGCTCGCGCGCAGTTGTTCCTGGCGGCGCACCATTTCGCCGTTGAGCGAATCCTGCATGCGGTCGACCAGCGGCAGTTCGTCGGCGAGGTTGGTGATCGTCGCCGAGGTGTGCGGCAGCCGGTCCATTCCGAGGAACGTCGCGCCGCCCTTGAAGTCGACGAGCACGAAGTTGAGGATTTCCGACGAATGCGTCGCGGCCAGCCCGAGCACCAGCGTGCGCAGCAGCTCCGACTTGCCGGACCCGGTCGCGCCGATCAGCATCCCGTGCGGGCCCATGCCGCCCTGCGCGGATTCTTTCAGGTCCAGTTCGACGATCTCGCCGTCCTCGGTCACGCCGATCGGCACGGACATCCGGGCTCGCTGAGCTGCCCGGGGCCGCCACTGGCCGGGGATGTCGAAGGTGTGCACGTCCTTGATGCCGAGCAGCGCGGTCAGTCCGAAGTCGCTTTCCAGCGGCTGGTCGGCGATCTCCAGAGTGCCACTGGTCCGCTTGGGCGCGAGCAGCCGGGCGAGTCCTTCGACCTGGGTCACCGACAGCTCGTCGCGGGTCGCGGAACCCACTCCGCTGCCCGCCGGGAACTCGACCAGACCGTCCTTTGTGGTCAGCCGCAGCACTTTCGGGCCGCCGGGGAGCGCGCCGGTGACGTCCAGCAGGACGACGTTGCGCAGCCCCGCGCCGACCAGCCGCGACGACTCGGGAATCGTCGCCAGATGCGCGACGATCACCACGAACGGCTCGGTCGTCGTCGGCCCGACGGTCTTGTCGTGGTCGTCGCGGTCGGCCACGTCCGGGCCGAGGAGGTCCATCAGCTCGTCATGGTCGGCAGCCAGCAGCCGGAGCGGGCCCGCCGCGTCACGGAGGGCCGGATGGTTGTTGTGCGGCAACCACTTCACCCAGTCCCACTGCGCCTGCGCGGCTTCGGTGGTGAGCACCGCGAGCCGCAGTTCGTCCGGCGAATGGAAGGCGACCAGCTGCGCGAGCATCGCCCGGACCAGCGCGACGGCCGCTTCCGGGTCACCGTCGAACTCGACGCTGGTGAAGCTCCGCAGCCCCACCGCGGTCGGGATGCCGGACAGCGTGCGGTAGGTCTCGGTGAAGCGGCGCAGCGAGATCGCCGACAGCGGTTCGAGGTCCTCGATCGGCTTGGTCACCGGCGGCACCAGCTCCAGTGCCGACTGCTGCGTGCCCAGCCCGATCCGCACCCGCGCGAAGTCCTCGTGGCTGATCCGGCGTTCCCACAGCCGCGGGCCCATTGCCAGCGACCACAGCGAATCCGGGGACGGGTTGTTCCAGGCCACCGCGTGCCGCTGGTCCTCGGCGGTCGAACGCGCCCGCTCCCGGACCTGGCCGATGTAGCGCAGGTAGTCGCGCCGCTCGGCCTGCATCTTGCGCTTGCGTTCGGCGGCCGCGCGGGAGAGCTGCCCGAGGCTCATCGCGATCATGGACACGCCCATGCCGCCGCCGATCACGTAGGTGAACGGCGAACTTCCCGCGACTCCCGAGAACGCCAGCACCATCACCAGCGACCCGATTGCCATCGGCAGCATCATCAGCAGCGAGTTGAAATCGCGCGCCGCCGGTTCCGCCATCACGGGCGGTTCTTGCAGTTCTTCCTGGCCCTCGGGCATTTCCGGGCCCGCGGCGCGCGGGCCCCGCTTGACGGTTTCCGTGCTCATTCGAGCACCCCCGGGGAGCTGCGCCGGGCCGGCTTGCCCCAGGCCGCGTCGTCCTGCCGGAGCAGATCGGCCATGGTGCGTTCCTCTTCTTCCTCGGTCTCTTCTTCCGCCGTGTCCGCTTCGGGCTCCGGGGGTTCCGGAGCGTCGCCGCAGGTGGGCAGCTCGTCGGGAACGACCTCGGCCGGTCCGCCGCGGACGCGCTGGTAGGTGCCGAGCGCGGGTTCCTCGCCGGCTTGGGTCGGCCGCCACGGTTCGTCGGTGCGCTGGAGGAGGTCGGTGGCGATTTCCTCTTGCCGGTCGTCTTGTGCCGTGGTGACCGGCAGGAGGGCGGGGAGGAATTCGGCGGTGCCTACGTCCCAGGCCGAGGTGTCCTCGTGATCGAGGGGCTGCACGACCGCGATGCGGACGAGGTCGGTGTCGTCGCTCGTGGCGGCCCAGCCGGTGTTGGCGGGTGCGTCCACAATGGACTGAGGTGCCCAGAGCTCCTGGACTCCGGTGAGCAGCCCGGCGGAGTCCGGTCGTTCGGGGGTGCTCGTCCCGTCGCTGACTGGGGGGACGACTGGCGGGACGATCGGGATGCCAGCGCCGGTCGCCCAGCCTGCCGAGGGGCTTGGCGGGGTTTCGCCTTGTGCGCTGGGGTCTCCGATGCCTGCCGGTGTGCTTGTCGCCCAGGGTGCTTGGACGTCGCCGAGCAGTCCGGCCGAGTCGGGGCGTTCGGTGGGTGTCGCGTTGCCGGTGTTGCCCGGTGGGGTCATCGGCATTCCGGGGCTTTCCGGTCCCTTCGCCGGGGTCCAGCCGGTTGAGGTGCGCGGGGGAGTTTCCCCTTGTGCGCTGGTGCTTGCTGCCCAGGGTTCCTGGACGTCGCCGAGCCGCCCGGCCGAGTTGGGGCGTTCGGCGGGTGTTCCGTTGCCTGCGTTGCCCGGCGGGACCACCGGCATGGCAGGAGCCCAGTCCGCGGATTCGCTCGGCGGCGTTTCCCCGGACGCGCTCGGATCGCCGACGCCACCAGGCAGATCGGCCGTCCACGGCTCCTGGACGTTGCCGAGAAGTCCGGAGGAATCCGGTCGTTCGGCGGCGGGTGTGTTCAGGCCGCTGCCGCCGCCCATGCCGCCCGGCGGGACCATTGGCGGGGTTCCCGAAGCTGGGAGTTGCTGTTGCTCGTGGTTGGTGACGGGGTCGGGAAGCTTGGGCAGGTCGCTTTCGCCGAGCCCTTTCACCCCAGGGCCGACCGGCTCACTGCCCGGACCGCCCAAGCTGTTGCCGCTTGCTCCGGGGCCGTCCAAGCCGTTGCCGCTCACTCCAGGACCGCCCGCGCCGTCGCCGGTTCCGCCGCCTGCGGTGGGCGGCGGTGCCCACTTGGCGGAGGTGAGCGGGGGTGTGTCGCCGTGGGCGTCGGGGTTGCCGATGCCGTCGGGCGGTGCGCTCACCCACGGCTCCTGGACGTTGCCGAGGAGCCCGGAGGAGTCCGGACGCTCCGCAGCGGGCGTGTTCAGGCCGCTGCCGCCGCCCATGCCGCCCGGCGGGACCATCGGCGGCGTTCCCGAGGCCGGGAGTTGTTGCTGCTCATGGTTGCCGACGGGGTCGGGCAGCTTCGGCAGGTCGCTCTCGCTGAGCCCCTTCACCCCGGGGCCGACCGGCTCACTGCCCGGCCCGCTCAAACCGTCGCCAGTCCCGCCGCTCGCGCTGGGCGGTGGTGCCCACTTGGCCGAGGTGAGCGGGGGTGTGTCGCCATGGGCGTCAGGGTTGCCGATGCCGTCGGGCGGCGCGCTCACCCACGGCTTCTTGATGTTGCCGAGCAGCCCGGAGGAATCCGGCCGCTCCGCGGCAGGCGTGTTCATTCCGCTGCCGCCGCCCATGCCGCCGGGAGGCACCATCGGCGGAGTCCCGCCCCCGGGAACCTGCTCGTGGTTCCCGACCGGATTCGGCAGCTTCGGCAGATCGCTTTCGCCGAGGCCCTTGATCGCGCCCGGACCGCTGTCGCCCGGTCCGCCCATGCCGTTGCCGCTCGCGCCAGGGCCGCCCACGCCGTCGCCGGTTCCGCCGCTCGCACCGGGCGGCGGCGCCCACTTGGCCGAGGTGAGCGGTGGCGTGTCGCCGTGGGCGTCGGGGTTGCCGATGCCAGCCGGAGGCGGGCTGATCCACGGCTTCTTGATGTTGCCGAGCAGCCCGGACGAGTCCGGTCGTTCCGCGGAAGGCGGGTTGAGCCCGCCACCGCCGCCCATGCCGCCCGGCGGCATCATCGGGATGCCGCTGCCGCCGGGATTCTGGTTGCCCGGAGGATTGCCGATGCCCGGCGGCAGGTGCGCCGGGTTGAGCGCGTTGTTCGCCAGGTTGCCGCCGGAGTCTCCCGGGGGCGGCGGGATCGCCGCGGGGTTCACGTGTCCGGACCCGCCCGAGCTTCCCGGCGGGGCGGGGATGGACGGCGGGTTCACGTGTCCGGACCCGCCCGAGCTTCCCGGCGGGGCGGGGATCGACGGCGGGTTGACGTGCCCGGACAGGTTGTTGCCGGACGCCCCGGGCGGGGGCGGGATCGACGGAGACTTGAGGTTGTTCCCTCCCGGAACATCGCCCGGCGGCGGGGAAACCTTCGGCGGCTTCACGCTGCCGGAATCGCCCGGCGGCGCGGGAATCGACGGCGGTTTGACCTCCGAACCCGGCGGCTTCTGCAGGTTCGGCGACTTGTTCCCGCCAACCCCGTTGGGCGGCGGCGGAATGGAAGCAGCCGTGATCGGAGGCGGCGTGCCGTTGCCCCCGGGACCGTTGACGTCGCCCGGCGGCGGTGACACGAGGGCGTTCTTCAACGGCGGCGGCACATCGCCCCCGCCAGGACCGCCAGGACCGTTGACCCCGTTGGGAGGCGGCGGAATCGCGGCCTTGTTCACCGGCGGCGGAGCACCGTTGCTGCCGCCCGGCGGAGGAGACACGGGCGGCGGTTTCGGAGTCGGCGGCGGCTGCGTCACCGGCGGTGGCGGCGGAGAAGCAGGCGGCGGGGGAGGAGTCACCGGCGGCGGAGGTGGCGGCGGCGTGGGTGGCGGGGGAGGAGTCGGCGGTGGCGGAGGAGGCTTGGGCGTATTGCCGTCACCACCGCCGGGAGTCGGCGGCGGGGTCGTCTTGCCCGCGTTGACGTGCACGGTGTTGTACTTCTGCGCGAGCTGCCCGCCGACCTTGCGCATGTCGTTGGTCATCATCTCGACGGCCTCGGGGAACTGCGAGATGTACGCGCGCCCGTCGCTGAGGTGGTATTTGCTGCCCTGGGCGAGGACCTGGCTGGCGTAATAGCTGTCGATGTAGCGGATCGTGTCCTGCGCCCACTTGAGATACGCCGCGGAGTTGACGAGGTTGTTCGGCACGTTGTTCGACCCGCCGCCGTCGCCGATCCGGTCCGCCAGATCGGAGAACTTGTTGCCCAGCGCGGTCATCATGTCCTTGAACTTCGTCGCGGCGTCGCCCTTCCACGGACCGTCGGGTCCGGCGAGGGCGGCGGTCTGGTCCTGAATGGACTGAGCGACCATCGCGAGGTTCTGCTGCGTCTCCTGAAACACCCCGGCCGCGTCCTGAAGCGACTGCCAGTTGACGTTGCCGTAGGCCTTGTCCCGGTTGTCCTGGCCGCCCGACAGCGAACCGCCGCCGAGGATCGCCGCTTCGATCTGCTTCCACGTCAGGCCGTCGAAATCCTTCGACGGGTCACCAGTGGTGTTCTGGTTGCCGGTCTGCGTGGTGTCCGGCCAGACCCCGTTGTCGTCCGAGGTGAACCCGTGGGTGTTGTTGTCGTCCGCCATCTTCCCTCGATCGCTTCGAACCTGAGAGACCCCGGAGAGAACCGGGAAAGACCGCCGCCCGTCCGGTCAGGGTTTCTGACCGGCGCCGGTGATGTGGCCGCTGACTGTGTTGAAGTACTGGTTGTAGTCGTCGGCCGACATCTTGTTGACCTCGTCGGCGTTGTCGTACGCCTTCGAGGCCTTGTTCACCGCGTCCGCCACCTCGTCGAGCGCTTTGCAGAGGTCGTGGATCGCGGTGCGGGTGGTGTCCCGCAGCGAGTTCGTGCCCTGGATCGGCGTGAAGATCTTGTTCTGCGCCGTCAGGAACACGCCGGGCTTGAGCTGGATGCCGTCGAGTTTCGCCGGCAAATCCTTCAGCGGCCCGTCCGCGAGCGTCTGCAGGTTCTTCGCGAACGTGCGCATCGCCTCGGTGTTGACCGCGGTGACGCCCTTGCCCGGATGTTCGGAACCGCCCGGCACCGGCGGCGGCTTGCCGACGTCGCCCGGCGGGATCCACTCGTTCTTCACGTCCGGCGGCGTCTGGTCGCCCGGACTGTGGAACTTGCCGTCGTCCGACGTCGTCTGGTGCTTGTTCGACGAATCGTTGTTCATCCCGTAGTTCGTGTCACCGTACGCAACCATGGCTGGTCACCCTCCTTTCTGGTCAGTCGCGCCGAAACGGCCGAGTCAGTTCGCGGCGAACCGCTTGGCGTTGTTGCCCTCGGTGTTCGAGGTGCCCTCGTTGATCTGGCCGAGGGTCTGCGCGGCGGCGTCGAGCGCCTGCGGCAGCGTGAGCGCCGCCTGGTGGCAGTAGTTGTAGGTCTCGTGGAACATGTCCGCCGCGACACCGGTCCAGTTTTCGCGCTGGCCCTCGATGACCGCCTTCATCTGGTCCAGCAGCTCGGTGATCTGGTTCGACTGCTGCTTCGCCTGCCCGACGGTGTCCTGCATGGTCGCGAAGCTGATCTGGAACTGGCCCAAAGCCATGGGAAGCGTCCTTTCGTGGGAAGGAAGGGGATCAGAAGCCCTGCAGGCCGCCGCCGCCGATGACCGTGGCGGCGTTGTTGGCGGTGGAGGTGTTGTCCGAGTCCCGGCTGTCGTACTCGCTCGCCGAGGTCTGCACGTTCTGCGAAAGCTCGTCCAGCTTCTGCACGATCTTGCGGACCGTCTGGTCGAACTGGCCCATGGCCTGGTTGAACACGTTCGCCGAGTCCGAGCGCCAGGTGCCGAACAGCGTCTGCATGGTGCCGTCGACCTTCTGGTTCACCCCGGTGATGTTCTGCCCGGTGTCGCTGATCGTCTGCGCGCCCTTGCGCATGACGCTGGTGTCGACGCGGGCGCCGTCCTGCGAAGCCATGCTTTCTCCTCTGGTCGGGTTCTCCGGATATGACGGACTGGCATGCCAGGCCGCCGACGTCGCCGCGGATGCCCTTCGTTCGGCCGATACGACAGAGCACGGGGGAGACTGCGGACTTACGGTAAGCGCCGGTCTACGGGTTGTCGCCGCGTTGTTCCCTTCTGAACACCAGTGCGCGGACGGCGGGGCAAGCCGCTCCTCCACCCGGGGGGCACTGAGCTGCGGCAACGCTTTCCGCGCGATCCGGTTACGCACGATTGCCCGTTCAGGCAGCGCTGGTGCCCGGGTTCGCGGTTCGCGCTCATGCGAGCGGAAGTCGGGAGTGGACTTGCGGAGTCCGTTGTGGACAGACAGCGGCCCGGGCGGGGAACTCTGAGAGACTCAGAGTTCCCCGCACGGACTCGGCTCAGTACTTGAGCGTGAAGGCGAAGTCGCCGGAGAGCTTGCCGCTCAGCCGGACTCCCGACACCACCTTCCCGCCGGAGAGCAACCGCTCGACCTCGGCCCGAGCCAGCCCGCAGCCTTCGGCGATCAGCCGCACCGGCCGGACCGGGATCCGGGCCGCGAAGCCGACCGAGACGTCGATCGCGTCCTGGTCCAAGTGGTCCGAACCACCGGTGTCGAGCCGCCAGGCGCCGTCCCAGTCGAGCGCGACGCGGTTGCGCCGTTGCAGGACCGGATCCTGGAGCAGTTCGGCGGCGAGGCCGGGATCGTTGTGGTGCAAGCGATCCAGCAGAACCGGGCTAACCGAGCGCACCTTCGCCCGTTCGAACACGGTGAGTTTCGCCGTTTCCCCGCAGCCGGTACAGAGCACGAGGAGCCAGGCGTCGATGAGTTTGTGATTGGCGTTGACCCGGAACTTGCCGTCGGCCCGGAAGGTTCCGGACGCGCACGTGTGGCAGCGCCGCCGGACGAGCGGCAGGCAAGTGGGCAGGACTGTCCAGTGATAGAGCACAGGAGTACACCGATTCCAGTGAGAATTCCGCAGCACGAAGAAGCGCGGCGCATAACGCGGCGCGCGACGAAATCAGAGCTTGGGATGCCTCACGCGATGTACAACGGCACGTCCTCGCCTAGCCGACACTGGTCGGGCGACAGTAGCCGCGGGCGAGGGCACGGCTCCACTGGTTTTCCGGTCAGGCGTTGAGATAGGCGAGCACGGCCCGCACCCGCCGGTGGTCGCCGGTGCCCGCGGACAGACCGAGCCGGGCGAAGATGTTGCCCACGTGCTTGTTCACCGACGTTTCCGCGATGAACAGCTTCCCGGCGATCGCGCCGTTGCCGTGGCCCTCGGCCATCAGCGCGAGCACCTCGCGTTCGCGGGGGCTGAGCACGTCGAGCGCGTTCGCCGCCCGCCGCCGCGCCATCAGCTGCGAGACGACCTCCGGGTCCATCACCGTGCCGCCCGCGGCGACCCGGTCCATGGCGTCGCGGAATTCCTCGATCCGCCCGACCCGGTCCTTCAGCAGGTAGCCGACCCCGGACGCGCCGCCGGCCAGCAGTTCGGCCGCGTAGGCGTGCTCGACGTACTGCGACAGCATCAGCACCGGCATCCCCGGGATTTCCTCGCGCGCCGCGGCGGCCGCCCGCAGCCCCTCGTCGGTGAAGCCCGGCGGCAGCCGGACGTCCAGGACAGCGAGGTCGGGCCGGTGCTCCAGCAACGCGGGCAGCACGTCCGGCCCGCGCTCCAGCACGGCGCACACCTCGTGGCCGACCGTGGACAGCATCAACGCCAGGCCTTCCCGGATGAAGGCGTTGTCGTCGGCGATCACGACACGCACGGCAGCTCCGCCCGCAGCACCGTCGGGCCGCCTTCGGGACTGCTCAGCTCGAACCCGCCGTCGAAGGCCGCGACCCGGCGGCGGATCCCCGCCAGCCCGGTGCCGAAGTTCTCCGCGGCACCGCCCTTTCCGTTGTCCCGCACAGTGATCCTGATCCTCTCCTGGTCGAGCGCGAGCGTAATCCACGCCCGGTCGGCCCCGCTGTGCTTGGCGATGTTCGTCAGCGCCTCGGTGACCACGAAGTAGGCCGCCGCCTCCACCGCGGCCGGGGCCTGCCCGGTGCCGGAGACGCCGACCTCGACCGGGATCGCACTGCTCGACGCCAGCGCTTGCACCGCGCCGACCAGGCCGCGGTCGGTCAGCAGCGGGGGATAGATCCCGCGGACGATCGTGCGCAGCGAGGCCAGCGAATGCTCGGTCAGCTCCTGCGCGTCGTCGACCAGGCTGAGCGCGCTGGCGGGCTGATTCTGCAGGGCGTGCTTGATCAACCCGAGCCGGAGCGAGATGGCGACGAGCCCGGCCTGGGTGCCGTCGTGCAGGTCCCGTTCGATCCGCCGCAGCTCGGCACCGTGCGCTTCGAGGGCCTCCGCCCGGGTGACGGTCAGCTCTTCGATCCGGCGGGCCTGCCTGCTGCCGCGCGGCGGACGCAGCAACGCCCGGGCGAGCATCGCGTGCCCACGGGCCAGCAGCGGCACCAGAAGGACCAGCCCAGCGGCGTACAGGAGGCCGATGCCGGTCGCGCCGAAGGCTTCGGGCCAACTGGTGACCGGACGGAACGTGAGGTGTGCGGCGGGCGGCAGGAGAGTCCACCAGATGGGCGCGGTGCCCCAGCAAAGCGCGCCGGACAGCAGGCTCAGCCCGAGGAAACACAGCGGGGTGCCGACGAGGGTGTTGGCCGTGAGGAACGCCAGGTCCTTCCAGACCGCCCGGTCTTTGAGCACGCCGAGCGGTGAACTGGGTGCCGCGTACTTCTCGCCGACCGGCGTGCCCAGCAGGCGCTCGACCCGTTTCCGTTGCGCGCGGGCGTACCGGCGCAGCAGCGGGACGAGCAGGACCAGCAGCGGCAGGCCGATCCCGACCAGGCCCAGCAGCAGGCTGCCAGCGGTCAGCCAGAAGAGGAGCAGGCCGCCGAGACCGACCGCGGCGCCGACGGCGAGGTAGCGGAAGGAAGTGCCGAACCCGGCGAGGCAGCCCCGGAACCGGTCCGCGCGCACCGGCTCCATCCGACCCCCTCGGAAGCTTCGCGGGTGCAGTTTTCTGCACCTCGGATCTGCAGGATACGTGCTGTCCGGCGGGTTCCCGGCTCCGTAGCGTCCGGGACAAGCAAGATCACCGCACCCGGAGGACGAAGTGGCACGCGAGAAACGGCAACGCCCGGCACTGGCCGAGACCGGAGCACCGCCGGACGACGTGGTCTCGCTGCGCTCGGTGCGCAAGACCTACGGTTCCGGCGCGGGCGAGGTGACCGCGCTGCGCGACCTGACTGTCCAGTTCGGGCGAGGGTCGTTCACCGCGGTGATGGGCCCGTCCGGCGCGGGCAAGAGCACCTTCCTGCACTGCGCGGCCGGGTTGGACCGGCCGACCAGCGGAACGGTGCTGCTCGGCGGCACGGACCTGGCCGGGCTGGACGAGACCGCGCTGACCGTGCTCCGCCGCGAGCGGGTCGGGTTCGTGTTCCAGGCCTACAACCTGCTGACGTCGCTGACCGTCGCGGACAACATCTCGCTCCCGATGCGGATGGCCGGGCTGACTCCCGACCGGGCCTGGCTGGAGGAGGTCGTGTGGTGGGTCGGGCTCGCTGACCGGCTGGACCGGCGTCCGGCGCAGCTGTCCGGCGGCCAGCAGCAGCGGGTGGCGATCGCCCGCGCGCTCGCGCCGCGGCCCGAGGTGGTGTTCGCCGACGAGCCGACCGGCGCGCTCGACACCAGTACCGGCCGTCAGGTGCTCGAACTGCTGCGGAAGCTCGTGGACGAGACCGGCCAGACGGTGATCATGGTGACGCACGATCCGGTCGCTGCGTCCTACGCGCACCGGGTGGTCTTCCTCGCCGACGGTGCGCTTGCCGACGAGATGACCGAACCCGCCCCGGACCGCGTGGCGGAGCGGATGACCACGCTCGGGGAGTGGTGAGCGGTGTTCGAACTCGCGGTCAAAACGCTGCGCGGACGTGCTTCCGGTTTCGCGGGTGCGTTCGTCGCTCTTCTCGGCGCGGCCATGCTGGTCACCGCGTTCGGCATTCTCTTGCAGTCCGGGGCGGAAGCCGGGGTGGCGCCGCAGCGGTATGCCGGGGTGCCGGTGGTTGTCGGCGGCCCGAAATCGTTTGCGGTGCAGGAAAACGGCAAGATCAAGTCGAAGACGCTCAAGGAATCGGCTCCGCTGACGCGCGAAACAGTGCGGAAGATCGCTGGTACCGACGGCGTCGCCTCGGTGGTGCCGGACCTGAGTTTTCCCGCGGTGCTGGGCGATACGACTGCCACCGGACATCCGTGGTCGAGCGCCCGGCTGGGTCCGTTCGATCTCGTCGATGGCCGCGAACCGCAACGCCCGGGCGAGGTCGTGCTGGACGCCGGACTGGCCAAGGAGCCCGGAGCTGTCGCCCGGATCCAGACGACCAAAGCCGCCGCCGACTACCGCGTCGTAGGCGTGGCGAAACTGTCCGGTGTGGACGGAGACCCCCGCACTCCCGGTGTGTTTTTCGCTGACGTGGAAGCAGAAAGCTTGGCCGGACGCGGCGACCGGGTGGACGCCGTCGGGGTTTTTCCCCGGCCTGGCGTCGATCCCGACGAGCTGGCCGACCGGCTGACCGCACAGCTGGGCTCCGTCGCGGAGGTGGCGACGGGAGACGACCGGAGCCGGATCGAGAACCCCGACGTCGCCTCGGCACGCAGCACGCTGCAGGAGATCGCGGGTTCGCTCGGCGGCACCGTGCTGCTGATCGCGATTCTGGTCGTGGCAAGCACTCTCGCGTTGAGCGTCCACCAGCGCCGCCGCGAATTGGCCGTGCTGCGCGCGATCGCGGCGACTCCGCGCCAGATCTGGAAAATGCTGGCCGCGGAAGCCTTCGTGCTGTCCGTCGTAGCGTCGGCGATCGGGTGCCTGCCCGGGATTCTTGCCGCGCAATTGTTGCGTGGCGCGCTTGTCCTGATCGGCGTCGTGCCGAGCGATTTCTCTTTCTCCGTCGGAATTCTGCCGATGCTCGTCGCGGTGCTGGCCGGGGTGGCGACGGCGCAAATCGCGACTTTCGCAGTGGCATGGAAAGCCTCGTCAGTGCGACCGGTCGAGGCCTTGAGCGACGCCGCAGTCGAGCAACCGGGAATCAGCGGCGGCCGTCGGACATTCGGTGTGCTGTTGTTGCTGCTGGGCTTGGCCGCGTCGCTGCTCCCGGTGTTTTTCTCCGGCGTCTTCGCGGTGATGGGCGCGGGCAGCGGCGGGTTGATCATGATCGTTGCGGTCCTGCTGCTGGCTCCGCCGGTGGCGGCGTTCGCGACGCGGTTGCTGGCCAAGCCGATCACCCGGCGGTTCAAGGAATACGGCTACCTGGCCGCCGCCAATACGCGAGCGAACGCGCGTCGGCTGGCCGCCGGGATCGGACCGCTCGTGCTCGCGATCGGGTTCGCCTGCGTGCAGTTGTTCATCCCCGCCACCCTCGGTGCCGCGGCTGCCGACCAGGCCGACGAAGGGATCACCGCGCAGTACACGCTCACCGGCTCGGAGGGCGGCCTGCCTGCCGACGCCGTCCGGGATGCCGCCGCATTGCCCGGCGTGGAGGCCGCGACCGGCGTGACGCGCGTGCAGGTGTTCGCCTCGACGAAGGTGCTCGATTCACCGGAAATCTTTGAGTTTCCCGCGCAAGGCATCACCGTCGACAACGCTTCCCGCACGATGGACCTTGGTGTCTCGTCCGGAAACCTCGCCGACCTGGCACCGGGAAAGGTCGCCCTGAGTGCCAACGCGGCGAGCACCCTGGGCGGCAAAGTCGGCGAGCAAATCAAACTGACCCTCCCGGACGGCTTCGCCGCGACCCCGGCCGTCGTCGCGATCTATCAGCGAGGAATGGGATTCGGCGACGTCACCCTGGCGCACGAGGACGTGTTCGCACACAGCTCCCGGCAGTTGGACCAGCAGATCCTCGTCCGGGCCCGCCCAGAGGCAAATCTGGCGAGCCTGTCCGGGAAATATCCGGGATTGACCGTGTCCGAGAAGGCGGGCCTGTCCGAAGAACAACGCGACGCGGCGACTGCTTCCGTGCTGAGCAGCGCGTTGCCGCTCGTGCTGGTCTTCGCGTACATCGCGCTGGCGGTGGCGAACACGCTGGTGATGACCACGCTGGCCCGGACGCGCGAGTTCGCCCTGCTGCGGCTGGTCGGAATGACGCGCGACCAGGTGCTGAAGGTGCTGCGGATCGAGGCATTGACGGTGGTGCTGATCGCGGTGGCGGTGGGCTCGGCGGTCCCGCTGATCCCGCTGGCCACGGTGAGCCTCGGCCTCACCGGGGCGCCGATTCCGAGCATCCCGCCGTTGCTGTACCTGGGGATCGTCGCCGCGACCGCGCTGGTGGGCGCCGCGTCGGTGCTGGTGCCCGCGAAGTTCGCGCTGCGCGCCCGGCCGGTGGACGCGATCGGCATGCGCGAGTAGCCGGTGTGAGTCACCCGACCGCGGCGAGTTCCCCCGGTTCCTCCGCGGCGGTCTGCCGGGCGTAGCGGCGCGCCATCGCCGCACACACGATCAGCTGAATCTGGTGGAACAGCATCAGCGGCAGCACGATCAGCCCGACCTCGGCGTGCCCGAACAGCACCGTCGCCATCGGGAGGCCGCTCGCGAGGCTCTTCTTCGAACCGCAGAACATGATCGTGATCCGGTCGGCGCGGTCGAATCCGAGCAGCCTCGCGCCACCGCTGGTCGCACCGAGCACGGCCGCCAGCAGGACGCAGCAGACCGCGACGAGCGCGAGCAGCGGGCCGACGTCCAGCTGGTGCCAGATGCCCTCGGTCATGCCCTCGCTGAACGCGGTGTACACCACCAGCAGGATCGAACCGCGGTCGACGATCTTCAGCGGCGCGGAATGCCGCTGCACCCAGCCGCCGATCCAGCGGCGCGCGAGCTGCCCGGCGACGAACGGCACCAGCAGCTGCAGCACGATGTCCAGCACCGCCGAACCGCTCACGCCCGGTCCGTCGGTGGCCAGCAGCAAAGCGACGAGCAGCGGCGTCAGCACGATGCCCAGCAGGTTGGACAGCGACGCGCTGCAGATCGCCGCCGCGACGTTGCCCTTCGCGATCGAGGTGAACGCGATCGACGACTGGACGGTCGAGGGCAGCAGGCAGAGGAACAGCACGCCGGTGTACAGCGGCGACGTCAGCAGCCCGGGGGAGAGGAACGACGCGGCGAGCCCCAGCAGCGGGAAAAGCACGAAAGTGGCGCAGAGCACCGTGACGTGCAACCGCCAGTGCCGCATCCCCTCGACCGCTTCCTGACTGGAAAGCCTTGCGCCGTAAAGAAAGAACAGCATCCCGACCGCGATCTTCGTCGCGACGCCGAACCCGGTGGCGACCGCGCCGGACGCCGGCAGCAGCGAGGCGATGCCTACGGTGACGAGGATCAGGGCGATGAAGGGGTCGATCCGCAGCTTGGCGAGCAAAGCCGAGACGGGGCGGGCGAACGAAGCGAGCACGGTGGATCTCCTTTCCCGGCCATTCTCTCGTCGCCGTCGGTCATTCGGAACCCCGATGACCGTACTGACTGCCATTGCGAAAGCCGATAAGATGTGACGCATGCTGGATCCGCGGTTGTGCCGTTCTTTCCTTGCTGTGGCGGAAACCCGCAGCTTCACCGCGGCGGCGAGGCGCTTGGGTGTGGGGCAGCCCACAATCAGCCAGCACATCCGGCGGCTCGAGTCCGAAGCCGGCGGTTTGCTGTTCGCCCGGGACACGCACGCGGTCGACCTGACCGCGCGCGGGCAGGCGATGCTCGGGTTCGCCCAGACCATTGTGGACACCGAGGACCGCGCGGCCCGGCATTTCCGCGGCGCACAGGTGCGCGGCCGGGTCCGGTTCGGCGTGTCCGAGGACTTCGCGCTCGGCGAGCTGCCGGAAATCCTGCGGCGGCTGCGGGAAAGCCACCCGCTGGTGGACGTGGAACTGCACGTGGAACTGTCCGATGTGCTCGCCCGCCGCATCGCCGACGGCCGCCTCGACCTGGTGCTCGGCAAACGCCGCCCCGGCGCGCCCGGCCCGGGACGGCTGCTGCGCCGCGAACCGCTGGTGTGGATCGGCTCGGCGGCGACGGACCTCACCCCCGGCCAGCCGGTGCCGCTGGTGCAGTACCCGATGCCGTCGGTCACCCGTCAGCTGGCGGTGGAAACGCTGGAACGCGCGGGCCTGGAATGGCGGGCCGCCTGCCTGACGTCCAGCCTGACCGGCCTGCGCGCAGCGGCGGCCGCCGGGCTCGGGATCACGGTGCACGCACGGAGCCTGGTGCCGTCCGATCTGGTCGAATTGCCTGCCGAACTCGGCCTTCCGGACCCGGGCGACGTCGATTTCATCCTGCTGTCGCGCGACGGCAGCGAGGGCCCGGCGGCGGCGTTGGCGGAGTTCGTGGTGGCGCGGATCGGGTCAGCGACGCCGTCGTTCGAGGGCTGAGCGATGCGGACCACATGGCTGTCACTGCTTTGGTGGCCATTCCGATTACGCCGCGCAGCAACGCGATTTCCCGCTGTCGTTGCGGCAGCGGCTGCAGCAACCGCGCAAGACGCCGATTCAACTCCGCACGCAAGGCCCGTTCCTTCGGCTCATCAGCGAGGCCAGCCGCGTGTGGGATCGGGTCAGCGACGCCGTCGTTCGAGAGCTGAGCGAAGCCGCAACAACGCCCGGTGCTGCGCCACCCGAACCGCCCCCGGCGTCGAGCTGACCGCTTCCGCCGCCTCCTCCGCAGAAAGCCCGACGACGACCCGCAACAACACAATCTCCCGCTGTCTCTCCGGCAACAACTGCAGCAACCGAGCCAGCTGCCGATTCAGCTCCGCCCGCAACGCCCGCTCCTCCGGCCCATCAGCAAGATCAACCGCCTCCGGCAGCTCCGCCATCGGGTCCGTCCGATTGCGCGCGTGCGCCCGATGCGCGTCAGCCACCTTGTGCTGCGCGATCCCGTAAACGAAAGCGAGAAACGGCCGCCCCTGATGCCGATAACCCGGCAGCGCCGTCAGCAACGCCAGGCAGACTTCCTGCGCCACATCGTCCGCCGAGGAATATGCATCGGCTCCGCCTAATCGAGCCCGGCAGTAGCGCACGATCAGCGGCTGCACCGAGGCGAGCAGGTCTTGCGCCGCATCCGGATCGCCCTCGACCGCGGCGCGCACCGGGCCGTCGAAGCCGAAGCGGCCGGGCGGGACTCGGGGTGCGGCCAAGGCGGACGCCTCGGTTTTCACCCGGGTCAGCGCTTCCTCGACGTCGAGCGCCGAGCGCAACGCGCCGACCAGTGCGGCGTCGGCTTCGCGCAGTGCGGTCATCAGGGCCTCCTCGCGCCCGGCCAGGCCGAGCCGGTGTTTCAGGCGTTCCCGGGCGTGCCGCAGGTTCGAGCGGACTGTGGTGCCCGCCATGCCGAGCGCCGACGCGATCGCGGCGGGCGAGAACCCGTCGAGCGACCACGTCAGCACCGTGCGCTGGGTTTCCGGCAGCGTCGAGAGCAGTTCGACCCCGTGTGCGTTCTTCTCCACGACCGCGGCCAGCCGGTCGCCCGGCGGCTCCGCGGACGGGGCGCCGCCGTCGAACCACGTCTGCTCGGCGGCCAGCCGGGCGGCGGTGAGCCGCACCGCCACGCGCGGGTCGCCGGGCGGCGGCCACGTCCCGGTTTCCTGGACGAACGCCTCCACCGCCACCTCGCGCGCGGTGCCCGGCCCGAGCCCGCCCGCGCACAGGAACGCCACGAGGCGAGGGAAATCGCCCCGGAAAAAGCCGTCGAACCCCGCCACGCGCACCCCCTCCCGAACCCGGACCCTGTCGAACAGGTGCGGTGGCGCGCCCGTGGGATGTAACGATCCGGTCACGGAAATGTGGTTAAGGCCGGGACTGACGGGTACCTGACTCGGACGGGCGCTTCGCCCGCGACGGCGGCGGAAGGGGGAAATGGCGCGCGGAAAAGGAAAACCCGGACTCTTCGGCCCCGCCGGGCGGCGCACGAGGGGGCCGTAGCACGCCCGGCGGCAACCGCGTCCGCGATGTGAGCTGAATCGAAATTTCCCGCGCGGACGGTGATCGGTGGTAACCTGGAAAGCCGGTCGTCCGCCGGGTCCTTCGCGGCCCGGGGCGGTTCGGCCGAAAAGCCCACCGAACACCCTCCGAAGGCATGGCGTGCCCGTGCGCGCGGAGAAGTCGGTTGACCACGGTTCGACAATGAGGACAGGAGGTGAAAAGCAACAATGGAACTCACGGCCACCAGCTGGCTCGCCCGCGCGGCGTGCCAGGACGAGGACCCGGAACTGTTCTTCCCGATTTCCGACATGGGTCCGGGGGCGCAGCAGGTCGCGAAGGCCAAGGCGGTCTGCGCGCGATGCCCGGTCCGCGCGGAATGCCTTTCCTATGCTCTCGACAACGGTCTCGGCAACGGGATCTTCGGGGGAACCACCGAGCTGGAGCGCCGGAAGCTGGTGCGAACCGGCTCCGCCGCCGCACGGCATCGAGTCGCCTGACCGCGAGCCGGTGACCATTTCCCGGCGGCGAGGGCGCTAGCAGTTTCCCCCACCACGACCGGCACATTGCCCGGAACTCGGTGGTTGCGCCCGGGCGGCGATCGCACACCAGCGATCGCCGCCCGGGCGTTTTTCATTGCTGATCCGACCGGTCGCGGCCGCCGCCGATCTGCCCGGGGCGACCGGTTTCCGCCGTGGCGGCAGCCGGATCGGCAATCATCGGCGCCTTATTCTTCGAACGTTTCGGCGAGTCCGTACGGCGCCAATGCCGCCGTTTCGAACGCGGCCATCGCCGTGACCAGTCCGTTTCGCACGGTGAGCACGCAGACGCCGAAAGCGCGATAAACCGATTCGCCGGGCCGCCGCAGATATCCGGCGACGGCGGGCTGCCGGTTCGCCCGCACCGGCACCATCCGGAAACTGCCCCGGTAGTACGGCGACCGCGGATCGAAACTCGGCCCGAGCGCGCCGAGAATCCGATCGCGACTGTCGAACCACAACGAGTACGGCGGCATCACCGCACGCGCGTCCTCGCTCAGCACCGCGGCCACGGCCTGCACGTCTGCCGATTCGTACGCGGCGATGAACTTCCGCAGCAGTGCCGTTTCCTCGGCGGTCGTGCTGTCCGGAGCGGACCATTCGGCGCGCCGGGCGGGCAGTTTGGTGCGCAAGGTCTCCCTGCCTCGCTGCAGTGCACTGTTCGCCGAGGCCACCGAAGTGCCCAGCAGTTCGGCAGTGTCCTTTGCGGACCAATCGAGCACGTCGCGCAGGATCAGCGCGGCACGCTGCCGCGGCGGGAGCAACTGGATCGTGGCGAGGAACGCCAGTTCGATGGTCTCCCGTTCGACGACCGCGGCGCCGGTGTCGTCCGGCGCCGCGGGGTCGAGCAGCAGGTCGGGAAACGGGCCGAGCCACGGCACGTCGAGCGCGGAGATCTCGCCCGCCGGGTCGGCCGCCGGACCGAGTTCGTCCGGCAGCGCGCGGCGCGGCCGCCGGGCGAGCGCGTCGAGGCAGACGTTCGTGGCGATCCGGTACAGCCACGTCCGCACGCTCGCCCGCCCGGCGAAGCCGCTGCGGCCTTTCCAGGCCCGGAGAAACGCCTCCTGGGTGAGGTCTTCGGCCTCCTCGAACGAACCGCTCATCCGGTAGCAGTGCACGCGGATCTCGCGCCGGTGCCGCATCAGCAGAGCACCGAACTCCTCGTCGCTGGTCACCCAGCAGACGGTAGCTCAGGCCGCCTCGTCCGCCAGCCGTTCCAGGCCGCTCTTCGTTTTGAGCGGCAAGTGCTTCAGGAACGCGACTGCCACCACCACGAGCAGCGCGATCGGCGCGCTGATCAAGAAGAGATCGCTGGTCGCCACTCCGTAAGCCTCGCGGATCACCGCCACGACCGGGGCGGGCAGCTGCGCCAGGTCGGGCACCTTCCCGCCGCCGGACCCGGCGGACGCGGCCGGCCCGAGCCCGTCGGCGATGAGCGTGCCGACCCGGCTGGCCAGCACCGCGCCGAGCGCGCTCACGCCGATCGACCCGCCGAGACTGCGGAAGAACGACAGCGTCGAGGTCGCCGCGCCCAGATCGGCGGCGGGCACGTCGTTCTGCGTGACCAGCACCAGGTTCTGGTTGAGCATGCCCACGCCGACGCCGAGCACCAGCATGAACAGGCTCAGCTCCAGCAGCGAGGTGTGCGCGTCGATCAGCCCGAGCAGGCCTAGTCCCGCCGCCATCAGCACCGCGCCGAGCAGCAGGAACGGCTTCCACTTGCCGGTGCGGCTGATCAGCTGACCGGACACGGTCGACGACACCAGCAGCCCGAAGATCATCGGCAGGCTCATCAGCCCGGCCACCGTCGGCGATTTGCCGAGCGCAAGCTGGAAATACTGGGACAGGAACACGGTGCCGCCGAACATCGCGACGCCGACCAGGAAGCTCGCGACAGTGGCGAGAGTGACCGTGCGGTTGCGGAACAGCGCCAGCGGCACGACCGGCTCGCGCACCTTCGACTCCACCCACACCGCGAGCACCAGCACGAGCACGCCGACCGGCACGAGCACCGCGGTCTGCCAGGAACCCCACTCGAAAGTCGAACCGGCCAGCGACGACCACACCAGCAGCGTCGAGACGCCGAGCATGATCAGGAACGCGCCGAGGTAGTCGACGTGCACTTCCCGGCGCAGCGTGGGCAGGTCCAAGGTGCGCTGCAGCAGCAGGATCGCCGCGATCGCGAACGGAACGCCGAGGAAGAAGCACCAGCGCCAGCCGAGCCAGGAGGTGTCCACGAGCACGCCGCCGATCAGCGGGCCCGCGACCGTGCCGACGGCGAAGACCGCGCCGAAGACGCCGGAGAACTTGCCCAGCTCGCGCGGCGAAACGATGGCCGCCATGATCACCTGCGCGAGCGCGGTGAGCCCGCCGCCGCCGATGCCCTGGGCGATCCGGCTGAGGATCAGGATGTCGATGTTCTGGGCGAACCCGGCGACCAGCGAGCCGACCACGAACAGCCCGAGCGAGAGCTGGATCAGCAGTTTCTTGTTGTACAGGTCGGAAAGCTTGCCCCAGAGCGGGACGGTCGCGGTCATCGCGAGGAGTTCGGTGGTGACGACCCAGGTGTAGGACGACTGGCTGCCGCCCAGTTCGGACACGATCCGCGGCAGGGCGTTCGCGACCACAGTGGACGCGAGGATGGCGACGAAAATGCCCATCATCAGGCCGGACATCGCCTGCAGCACTTGCCGGTGGCTCATCGCCGCGGGCGCGGGCGATTCCGCGGTGGACAGGGACATGACAGTCCTTTCCGGACTCAGGTGGGAGGGGTAGTTCGAGCAGCGCGGGGTCCCGCGATCGAGGATCTCGGTGGTACGGCTCAGCGAGGGTCGGGCAGGCCGGCGGCAGCGGTGGCGGCGGCCTCGTCGAAGATTTCGAGCAGCGGCTGGGCCCCGTTCCGGGCGGCCCAGCGGCTGAGCGAGGTGTTGAGCACTCCGCCCGCCACCGCGAGCAGCAGCGACGGGAACAGGTCCTTCTCCGCGTCGGTGCCGCTGCGCCGGGCGATCGCGGCGATCATCGGATCGCGCGAGCCGGAGTTGAGCACGGTCGCCCGGATGAGCAGCGACGGATCGCCGTGGATGATGCGCAACCGGGTGAGCCATTCGTCGCGGTCCCGCTCGATGTCCGCGAGGTCCTCCCGGACGGTCGCGATGAACGCCGGAAACGCGTCGATCCCTTCCGGCTGCGCGACGAACCGGGCGATCGTCCGCTCGGCCCGCTCCGCGTGGTCGGCGTACGCGAGGAGGACGGCGTCTTCTTTGACCGCGAAGTAGTTGAAGAACGTGCGCGCGGACACGCCCGCTTCGGCGGCGATGTCGTCGACGGTGACCTGGTCCAGACCACGTTCGTCGATCAGCCGGAGCGCCGCGAGCGCGATGGTGCGGTGGGTTTCGAGCTTCTTGCGCTCGCGAAGACCGGGAGTGGACACCGGATCAGCGTAGCTAGATCTTGCAGAGTCTGCAAAGTTGCAGTTTGTGAACCAGGGCACCTGGCCCTCGATGGAGACCTGCTACTGCTTGGCGTGTCCCGGAGCGATGGAAACCTTGCTGGCGTTGATCATCTCGGTGACGATGCGCCGTCCGCCGATATCCAGCATGTGCTGGGCGATGACCCGTTTGCGTTCGTCCTCGTCCGTCGCCTGATCCGCACAAGCGGTGCTGATCGCTTTCAGGTGCTTGTCTTTGTCGCGGTCGGTGAAGCGGTCCGCGCTGCGGATGTAGTTGCAGGTGAACTTCTCGATTTCGGCCAGCGGGAGCAGCACGATCTTCGGCATGACCACAGTCGTCAGCCACGCGGACTGGGCCACCGCGCCGTGATCGTCCAAGGCTTCGTCGATGATCTTGCGAAGTCGTCCGTAGTGCCGTCCCAGTCCCAGCGCGCTGTGCTCCTTGCCGGACTTTCGGGTCGCGAGCTGCACACGAAGCAGGACCGGGCCGCCCAGTCCGGCCACGATGCCGCCGCCCAGCCCGCCGGACCAGGTCCCGGTGCGGTCGACCAATGGCAAGACCACCACGAACGCGACCAAGGTGGCCAGCAGGTCGAGTCCGACGCGAGCGGACAGCCAGCCGAGGATCCCTGATCTCCGGTAGGCCAGCGGTTTGGTCAGCGACGAGTTCAGCTCGATCACGGTCACAGCGGCCGACAGAGAACCCGCCGACAGGAAGCCGATCATCGTGCCGCTCATTCGCCGCCTCCGATGAGCGAATCAGCGACTTGCTTGCGGTAGCGGATGTCGGAACTTTGCCCGTGTTCGTCGCGTTCCGCGTCGAGCAGTCCCAATCCCAGGAGGCGCTGGACCGAGGTCCGCGCGCGGCTCGGCGGCAACGCGGTTGCGCTGCACAGCTGTGCCAGATCCAGTGCCACGCCCTGCTTCGTGCGCCGAAGAATCTGGATTTCGTCCGCGTGGAGCAGCAGCGTCAGTATTTCGCGATTCTCTGCGGGCGCGCCGGGTTCCCCATCACCAGTACCGACGTCCTGTTTGGCGGCCTCATTGCGCAACTGCGTCAACGCTCGCGAACTCTTCGCCATGACTTCACGTTCGCGCCAGCGAAGCGCCAGGCGCGAGAAAATCGCCCCGGCGATCCCTGACAGCAAACCCAGCGTCGTACTTGCCGTCGAAAGCCACGCACTCACGGTTAGCTCGCCCTCCTCCGTCGAACGCTTATCACAGGTCGCGGTGTGAGCGCTGCGTGTTACATGCGTCGCAGTTGGGCTCTCGGTCGGCTGCGGCTGGCGAATCAGGGCACCTCTGCCGCCCTCGGAGCGGGCTGGCAGACTCACCGACCGTGAGCGGAACGGTGCTGGTACTAGGCGGACGCAGCGAAATCGGGACGGCGGTGGCCGTCCGGCTGGCGCGCGGGGGTGCGAAGCGGTTCGTGCTCGCCGCGAGGCCGGGCGCGGACCTCGCGGCGCAGACGGCCGAACTGCGCGAAGCGGGCGCGGAGACCGTCGCGACCGAGGACTTCGACGCCGACGATCTCTCCGCACATCGCCCGCTGCTCGATCGCGTCATCAAGGAACACGGCCCGCTCGAGACGGTCGTGCTGGCTTTCGGCATCCTCGGCGATCAAGCCCGCGCGGAAACCGACGCCGCGCACGCCACCGCGATTGTGCACACCGATTACGTCGCTCAGGTGTCCGTGCTCACTCACACGGCGGAACTGTTGCGTACTCAGGGTTCCGGAAATCTGGTCGTCTTCTCGTCGGTCGCCGGGATTCGCGTGCGACGGGCGAATTACGTGTACGGATCGGCGAAAGCAGGGCTCGACGGGTTCGCCTCGGGCCTCTCGGACGCACTGCACGGCACCGGCGTGCACCTGCTGCTCGTTCGGCCGGGCTTCGTGATCGGCCGGATGACGGAAGGAATGTCGCCCGCGCCGTTCTCCAGTACCGCCGATCAGGTTGCCGACGCGACCGTTTCCGCGCTGCGCCGACGGCGGGAAGTCGTGTGGGTGCCAGGGGTGTTGCGCTTGGTGTTCGCGGCGATGCGGTTCGTGCCGCGCGCGATGTGGCGGCGGATGCCGCGCTGAACTCCCTGTGCCCGAAGGGATACCGGCTGTCGCCGCACACTCGGCCGAACGGGCAGCATCACATCTTCGCGACAGGTTTCTCAGGCTATTCCCAGCTAACGCGGTGATCCTCGAACGCGGGGGTCGAAATCCGTCCCCGGGGAAGCGAGGAACCGGCCGTGCTGATCACGTCCCGGGGCCGCCGGATCGGCGGCCGGGCAGTGCTGGGGGTGGTGTCCACCCTGGTGCTGGGCGCCACCGGATTCGCGTGGTCGCAATTGCACCGGCTCGACACCAGCCTCGTCACCGCGGACGTCATCCCGCCCTCGGCGCAGGTTCCGGACACTCCGGCCGGGGAACCGCTCACCGTCGCGCAGAACATCTTGTTGGTAGGTCTCGATTCCCGTACCAAACCGGACGGGACGCCGCTGCCGCAGAACGTCCTCGACGCGTTGCACGCGGGCAGCGGGGACGACGGCGGCAACACCACGGACACGATGATCGTGGTGCACGTCCCGGTCGGCGGGGCGGCGGCCACCGCGATCTCGATCCCGCGTGATTCCTATGTGGACATTCCGGGTTACGGCAAGCACAAGATCAATTCGGCCTACAGTCGTGCCCGGGCCGATCAGCGGGGAAAGCTCGCGCAGCAAGGAATGAGCGGTCCTCAGCTTGAGGTAGCGGCCGACGCGGCCGGTGCGAAGTCGGCCATCGCCGCGGTGCAAAAGCTCACCGGGCTCACCATCAATCACTACGCCGCGGTCAATCTCTCCGGGTTCGCCGCTCTGAGCCAAGCGGTCGGCGGAGTGCAGGTGTGTCTGAAGGCACCGGTGAACGATTCCTTCTCCGGAGCGAATTTCCCCGCTGGAGTGCAGACGATCTCCGGTACGCAGGCGCTCGCCTTCGTGCGGCAGCGGCACGGCCTCCCGAACGGCGACCTGGACCGGATCGCGCGGCAGCAGGCGTTCATGTCCGCGATGGCGAAGACCGTCCTCGGCTCCGGCACTTTCACCGATCCCGCGCGGCTTTCGTCCCTTGTGGACGCTTTGGAAGGTTCGGTGACGCTTGACCACGGCTGGAACCTGCTGAGCTTCGCCGATCAACTGCACGGTCTCAGCTCGGGCGCGATCGCGTTCGGCACGATTCCGGTGCAAAGCCTGTCGCTGGCCACTCCGGCCGACGGGGACGCGGTGAAGGTGGATCCGGCGCAGGTGAAGCAGTTCGTGCAAACCCAGATCAGCTCGCCGGACGTCTCGGCGTCCGGGGGAACCTCCGACCCGGGCACCGTCCGTCCCTCGTCGAGCGGCGGCGCGGTGCGGCCGATCGCGGAGACCACGACGCCGACGCCTCCGGCGGGCACTCCCGCGCAGCCGAAGATGACGACCGCCAGCGGGTGCGTGAACTAGGCCAGCGGCAGCGTGATGGTGAACGCGGCCCCGCCTTCGGGGGCCGGTCCAGCGGTCAGGGTGCCGCCCATTCTCGTCACCAGCCCGTGCGCCAGCGCCAAGCCGATGCCGGATCCCACCGGGCGGCTGTCGCGGTACCGGGCATTGAGGACGCCGCGTTCGAAAGCCACCGGGTAGTCCTCCGGCGCGAGCCCCGGGCCGCCGTCTCGGACCGACAGGTGCGCGTGGCCGTCCGCGACCGTCAGCGCGAACACCATCGGCGCACCGGCGGGGGTGACGCGCAACGCGTTCTCCGCCAGGCCGTCCACGACCTGGTGCAGCCGCCGGGCGTCGGCGGCGACCATGGCGGTTCCCGGGGGAGACTGCACGCTGAGCGGGACGTCCGAGCGGGCGCAGCGCAGCTGCCACACCTCCGCGCAGTCGCGAACCAGCGCGGCGAAATCGAAAACGTCCAGGTCGAGCTGGAATTCGTCGGCCCCGAGGCGGGCGAGTTCAAGCAGGTCGGACACGAGCCGTTCCAGGCGTTGCGCTTCGCGGTGGATCGTCTCGCCGGCGCGGCGGGCGTCCGGGCCTTCGGCGACTCCGTCGGCGATCGCCTCGGCGAAACCGGTCACTGCGGTCAGCGGGGTGCGAAGTTCGTGCGACACCGACAGCAGGAATTCCCGTTGGCGGGCTTCGCTTCGGGCCAGCGCGTCGGCGAGTTCGTTCAGCGAGCCCGCGACTTGCGCGACTTCGGCCGGACCCTCGACCGGCACCCGGACGTCGCGTCGACCGGCGCTGAGACTGCCCGCGGCGGCTGCGGCGCGGCGGAGGGGGCGGCCGAGCAGGCGTCCGGAGACATATCCGGCGATGGCGGCGACGAGAAGCCCAATGCCCAGGGCTAAGAGGATGTTGCGCAGCAAGGCATGTTGGGTCGCCTCGGCGCTGCGCACCGGCTGCACGAGCGCGAACGCGGCTTGCGGGCCGACCGGGCGCACTTCCACGAGGTAATCGACATTGCCGATCGCGACCCGCGTCGAATGGTCCTTTCCGGACGTCAGCCCGGCCCGTTCCGCCGCGCGCACCGCGGTCGCCTGGCCGGAATTCTGGCCGCTGACCCGGTGCACGACGACCTCGATGCCTTGCCCCCGCACGACCGCGGCCGCCTTGCCGATCGCGAGCCGGTTGCCGATGCCGGTGTCGTCGAGCTGCCCGGCGATGACGTCCGCCTGATCCCGCAACGACTGCTGCAGCACCGAATCCGCGGTATTGCGCACCAATCTGGACGCGACGATCCCGGCCACGAGCACCGCGATCCCGGCGACGGCCAGGCACACCACGGTGATCCGGAGCGCGAGCGTGGTTTTCATCCGGCGTCCGCCGCGTACCCGATGCCCCGGACTGTCCGGATTGGACTGTCGTCGCCGAGTTTCGCTCGCAGCTGCGCGACATGCACATCGACGGTGCGGGTCCCGGCCGCAGCGGCATAGCCCCAGACCGCGCTGAGCAGCTGATCGCGCGACAGGACCTGGCCGGGATGCCGCAGCAGATGAGCGAGCAGATCGAATTCGGTGGAGGTGAGCGTGATCTCGGCCTCGCCCGCCCACGCGCGGCGGCCGGGCACGTCGATGCGCACGCCGCCGCAAGCGAGTGTCGTGGATGGACTCCCGGACGCTCGGCGCAGCACAGTCCGTACGCGAGCGGCGAGTTCACGAGGGCTGAACGGCTTGGTGAGATAGTCGTCCGCGCCGATTTCCAGCCCTAGCAACCGATCCAGCTCGTCGTCGCGGGCGGTCACGAACAGCACAGGCGTCCAGTCGCCCGCCGCACGCAGTGCCCGGCAGATCTCGATACCGTCCATTCCGGACAGTCCGATGTCGAGCACCACGGCGACCGGCCGCAACCGGCGGATCGCCGCGAGCGCCTTCGCGCCGTCCGGCTCGACCTCCACCCCGAACCCGTCGCGCCGCAGGTACAGCGCGGCGAGCTCGGCGATCGCGGTCTCGTCCTCCACGACGAGGACGAGACCGCGGCCAGCTGACCCCATGCGGGCTCCCGTTCCTCCGGCCGGCTACGTCGGGGGAAACGGTACGCGGGTCACCGCGACCCGTCGCCCGCCATGTCGGACTGGATCGAGTCCAGTGTGGACTGGATGCCGGTCAGATCGCCGTTCGATGCCGCCCCCGACGACGGCGACGAACCGTTGTCGCACGCCGCGCAGCCGAGTCCGACGACGACAGCAGCGGCAGCGATCGCGATCAGCCGCTTCACTTGGGCGCCTGGCAATGCGCGGCGGTGAACGCGTCGAGCTGCTTCGTCGCGTCCGCCAGCTCGCCGATCCGGCTCTGCCGCTTGTCCGCGCGCTTCTGCAACCGGTCGGCCTGCGCGGTGTGCCCCTTCGTGCGGGCGTCGTTCGCGCGCGCCTTGAGATTCGCGACCGACCCGGAGACCTCGGGTCCGCCGTTGATCCGGTTGGTCAGGTTCTGGGCCTGTTTGCGCAGTTTCGGCACCCAAGCCGTGCACATCTGCTGCACTTCCTGCGGGCTCAGCGTGACCGGAGCCGGCGCCGGAGCCTGCGTGTCCGCGCTGGCGATCGGCGCGGCCACGAGCAGCCCGGCCGCGATCCCGCAGCCCGCCAGTGCCAGCCGCCTCGTTCCTCGCATCGTTCTCGTCCTCCCGTGTCGGTGTTCCCGATGACCACCGTCGCGCGCGGGTGTACGAGGGGTGTGGGCCGAATGTTCGGGTTCGGTAAAGCCTGCCGACCCGGCGGAGTGTTACTCTCTTGCGGAGAGTGAGGAGGCCGCCGTGCTGGGAAATCCGTACGACCGCGACTGCCCGACGCGCCAGCTGCTCGACCGGATCGGCGACCAGTGGACGGTGCTGATCGTCGGCGCCCTGACCGACGGCCCGCTGCGGTTCACCGAGATCGGCAAGCGCGTCGAGGGAATCTCGCAGAAGGTCCTGACGCAGACCCTGCGCAGCCTGGTCCGCGACGGCATCCTGATCCGTACGGCGTACCCGGTGATCCCGCCGAAGGTCGAGTACGAACTGACCCAGCTGGGCCGCAACCTCGCCGAACCGCTGGACCTGCTGGACCGCTGGGCCCGCCGGAACATGGACCAGGTGACGGCTGCCCGGGCGGCTTACGACGCTGCCGCCGCTACTGCCTCGTGAGTGGCAATGCCGGTTCTAACCGGCATCGCCACTCACGAGGGCTGCCGCATATGAGCACCCCGGATCAAGGGCGGAGCCAGCGGTCGAACCAGGCGCGGGTGCGGCGCAGGACGTCGAGCTGGTGGTTGCGTTCCCGGATCGAGTGCCCCTCTCTGGGATAGATCACGAACTCGTGCTCGGCGCCGAAATGGCGCAGTGCCCGGTGGAAGTACCCGGCTTGGCCGAGCGGGACGTTGGTGTCCTCGGCCCCGTGCAGGATGAGCACCGGGGTCCGGACGCGGCTGGCGAAGGAGACCGGGCTGACCGCGTCGTGCGGATGTGGGCCGATCCCCTCCCATCCGATGCTGCCGCCGAGCGCGGCCTCGAACTGCCCGTTCTCCCCGGTCGCTGCGAGCATTCCCCAGTCAGTGACACCGGCGAGAACCAGCGCGGCGCGGAACCGGTCGGTCTGCCCGATCGCCCAGGCGGCCATGAATCCGCCGTGGCTGCCGCCGGCGATGCCCAGTCGGTCGGGGTCGGCGATGCCCTCGGCGATGAGCAGGTCGATGCCGGTCAGGATGTCGGTCCATTCCTCTCGGCCGACCCTGCCTGCGACGTTGGCCGCGAACTGGTGGCCGCGGCCTTGGCCGCCGCGCGGATTGGGCAGGAACACCGCGCAGCCGGCGGCGGCCAGCCATTGCGCGCTGGGGAACCAGAACAACTGCAGGCGATCGGCGTATCGGTCGTAGGGGCCGCCGTGCGCGATCGTGACGAGCGGGAACGGGCCGTCCGAGGCGGATTTCCCGGCCGGCAGCACGAGCAGGCCGTCCAGATCGAGGCCGTCGGCGGCACGGTAGGCCAGCGGTCGCTGGGCGCCGAACGTGATGCCGTCCAGTTCGGGACGGGTGTCGGTGACCTTCCGCAGCGGTCCGGTCGGCGGTCCGACGTGGACGTTCGCGGGCTGGTAACGGGTGCCGGTCAACGCCGCGATCGTGGTGCCGCCGGGGGTGGCAGTGAGGGCGTCAAGGCGGCCGCGATGCTGCGACAAGGTCGTGGGGCCGGTGGGGTCGAGCCGGGCCAGGATCGTGTTCAGGCCGTCGGCGAACACTATGAGCGGGGCGGCGTCGGTCTGGCACAGTTCGGTGGGGCACCTCGGAAGGCCGGTGGTCCGATTGCGGCGGACGCGGCTGTCCATGGCCAGGTCGAACACCGCGGTGCCGGCCTGCAGAACCGGCGGGGTGAGGGCGACGTAACCGAGGTGCCAGCCGTCCTCGCCGTGCCACCAGGTCAGGGAGTGCGCCTCGGCCTCGACCGGTCCGAGGTCTTCCGCGGTCCCCGTGATGGGGTCGAACAGGTGCAGCCGCCCGGTGCGAGGGCCGTAGTCGTGGTCGCTGCTGGCCTGGGTGAGCACGGCGAGCGGACCGCCGCCGGGTCGTTGCCGCAGTTCCACGACGTGCCGGTCGCCGAACACCTCCGGGGTGGCGACCTGACCGGTGCGCAGGTCGAGCAGACGCAACCGGGCCCGCGGTTCGCGCTCGCCGACGACAATGGCGTCGTCGCGGTCCCGTGCGCGACGCGCGTCCTGCTCGGTGGGCTCGTCCTCGGCGAGCAGAGCGACCACGTCGGGGTCGGCGAGCGGCAGGTGGTCGAGGATGCCCGCGCGCCAGTCGGTCACCGCGGCCGCGGTGCCGTCGGCGAGCCGGTGCACCTGCGAGGTGCCGCGGTCGGCTCGGTCGGACAGGAAAAACAGCGTGCCCGAGACCGGGGACCAGCGTGGTCGAGACTCCGTCGCGGTGTGGGCGGTTGCCCGGTGCGCCGCAGCGTCGGCGAGGTCGACGAGCCAGAGTTCGGTGTCAAGGTGGTCACCGGTCCGGCTGACGGGAGCGAGGACGTAGCAGAGCAATTGCCCGTTCGGGGCAAGGGCCGGGGTTTGCGGGGCGCGACCATCAACGACGAGTTCGGCGGTCAGACCTGTCATTCGCTCAGTCTGCCCATCTCCACAGCGCAGCACACTGGCCGGAAGCAGTCACGCCTCCCGGAGCACGTTCGTCAACGTATGCGCCTCCTTGAGCAGCAACGCACCCAGCTCCGCCCGCCGCTCTTCCCGGAACCGCGACTCCACCCCGGTCAACGTCAACGCCCACGCAGGCTCCCCGCTCGGCGTGAAGACCGCAGCCGCCATTCCCCAGCTGCCCTCCACCACCAGCCCGGGATTGGTCGAGTACCCGTCCTCCCGCGTCCGCGCGACCCGGGCACGCACGTCCTCCGCCCGGTGCGCCGGGCCCCATTCGGTCGTGAGATCCACAGTGGACAGATACTCCTCGACCTCCCGGTCCGGCAGCATCGACAGCACCACCAGCCCCGCCGACACCACGCCCAGCGGGAACCGCGCGCCCTCGTACAGCACGAACGAGCGGATCGGGAAGTCGCCGTCCTCGCGCAGCAGGCAGACCGTCTCGTTGCCGCGGCGGGCGGAGAAGAACGCGCTTTCCCCGGTGGCCGCGGCCAGCCGGTGGACGCTCGCGCGCGCCTGCTGCGTCACGTCGTAGCGCGGGGCGGCGGCTTCGCCCAGCAGGTACAGCTCCGGGCCCAGGTACCAGCGGCCGCTCTGCCGGTCGCGGTCGACGTAGCCCTCGGCGGCCAGCGACGCGAGCAGCCGGTGCACGGTCGGGCGGGCCAGGCCGCACTGGCGCGCCAGCTGAGAGGTCGACGCTCCGTCGCGGTAGGTGGACAATGCGCGCAGGACCGCGGACACCCGTCCGACTACGTGGTCAGGAGGCGAGGTGGGCACGGGTTCGAGGGTACGTCCGCTCAGTGGACGCATCGGGCGCGGGTGTTCGGTGCGCGAGAGGTTTGCCGGGGATCCCGGCGTGTCGGTTGACCCGTTTCCCCTGCGCTGGGTTGTATGCGGGGACTGACCACTCACCGAACGAAGTGGAGAGGATGCCGTGCCGACGAAGTACCGCAGCGCCGCGGAGGCCCTCGACGGGCTGCTCGAGGACGGGCTGACGATCGCGGTCGGGGGCTTCGGCCTCACCGGGAACCCGAACGACCTCATCGAGGCGGTCCGGGACTCGGGCGTGCGCGATCTGACGATCGTCTCGAACAACATGGGAGTCGACGGGGCCGGGCTCGGCATTCTGCTCGAGAACCAGCAGGTGCGGCGGGTGATCGCGTCGTACGTGGGCGAGAACAAGTTGTTCGCGCAGCAGTATCTCGACGGGACCGTCGAGGTCGAGTTCACCCCGCAGGGGACGCTCGCCGAGCGGATGCGCGCCGGCGGCGCGGGAATCCCGGCGTTCTACACCAAGTCCGGCGTCGGCACGCCGATCGCCGAGGGCAAGCCGCACGCCGAGTTCGACGGGGTCACCTACGTGCAGGAACGCGGGATCGTCGCCGATCTTTCGCTGGTGCACGCGTACGTCGCGGACCCGGCCGGGAACCTGATCTACCGGTACGCCTCGCGCAACTTCAACCCGCTCGTCGCGACGTGCGGGAAGGTGACGATCGCCGAGGCCGAGCAGGTGTCGGACGAGTACCTCGATCCGGAGCGGATCACCACGCCGGGGATTTACGTGCAGCGGCTGATCCAGGCGACTGCGCGGGAGAAGCAGATCGAGAAGCGGACTGTGCGCGTGCGTGAGGAGGCGTCGGCGTGAGCTGGAATCGGGACGACATGGCCACGATCGGGGCTCGCGAGCTGCGGGACGGCGATTACGTGAATCTCGGGATCGGGATTCCCACGCAGGTGGCCAATCATATTCCGGACGGTGTGCAGGTCACGCTGCACAGCGAGAACGGGATTCTCGGATTGGGGCCGTTTCCCTGGGAAGGGGAAGAGGATCCTGATCTGGTGAACGCTGGCAAGCAGACTGTCACGTTGCAGCCCGGGGCCAGTTTGTTCGATTCCGCCGAATCGTTCGCGATGATTCGCGGCGGGCATATCGACCTGGCGTTGCTGGGGGCGTTGCAGGTCGGAGCCAATGGGGATTTGGCCAACTGGACTGTGCCTGGCGCCTTGGTCAAGGGGATGGGCGGGGCGATGGATCTCGTCGCCGGGGCTCGCCGGGTGGTGATCATTACGGATCACACTGCCAAGGACGGGACGCCTAAGATTGTCGAGAAGTGCACGCTGCCGTTGACGGGGGCTGGAGTGGTGAATCGGATCATCACTAACTTGGCGGTGCTGGATGTTACTGAGGACGGGTTGAAACTGGTGGAGTTGGCGCCTGGGGTTTCTCTCGAAGAAGTGCGGGAGAAGACTGGGGCGCCGATCGCTGAATAGCTGCGTGGGGGCACCCCGAAGGGCACATCGTCGCGGCGGAGCAGACGGCGGCCGTGCTGATCGCTCTCCGAGAGGAGAG